>DATHXZ010000699.1:0-2570 GCA_035459405.1 Chthoniobacterales bacterium | reverse complement strand
TCGGGAGGATGTCGACCCACTTGTGCAGCGGCGCGGCGGCGCCACCGATTTCATTCACGAGCGCCTCGCAACGCGCGTGGATCTTATCCAGATCGGGCGGGCCCCAGGGCGTGTCCGCGGTTTCGGGAAAGATCAGGTAAGTGACCTTGAGATCGCTCACCGGGCGGTTGTAGGGCGAAGAATCGCCGCTGATTTCCTTCGCGATCCGCAACGACGCTTCGCCAGCCTTATCCGCTGGACCAACATCCCCGACGAGCGCCGGGTAAATTTTGTCGCCCGTGATCACGACCGCGTAGTCGCCGACTTTGGCGCCTTCGGTCTTCGTGAATCCACCCGGGATGACGATGAACGGATCGGTCGCACCGATCAGGAAGCTGAATCTCTTGAGCTGGTCGATGCCGTCACGTGCATTCGCGATCGCGCCTTTCAGCTCTGCTTTGCGCGCCCCGCTCGTGCCCTTCTGATTTGCCTCCGCTTCGTGCGTTTTGATTCTCTCCTCGAGCATGGTCAGATACGCGCTCGGATTGCTCGTCTTCTTCGGCCAACGGTAGCTCGTGTAGGGTTGGAAATGCGTCGAGACTCCGCTGCCGGCCGGCAACCGATCGGAGTCCGAGCCATCCGCATCCACGTCCATCTCGGCCTGGATCAGCACCGCTTTGCGCTTCGTCTCCGGATGCTGGAGCTGCAGGATCGTCTGGCAGTCGTAGAAGTTGTGCCGCGAGAGCAACTGATCGAGGCGCGTGAGATTCGCCCGCAGGCGCCTGATCTTGGTCTCATAGAGCTCGTGGTAGAATGGCGAGACCGATTCCGGTTTCACCATCGCCGGCAGGCCGGGCAGAAGGCGCGGCAGCTCCGGATTTACCTTCGCGAGTTCGTCGACCGTCTTGTTAGGCGCGGGGACGCGCGCATGCAGCTTCAGGTCCAGCACGTAGCTCTGCGGATCGACGCGCTCCTCAGACGCAGGCCCGCCCGACGTGGGCTCGACGGTCGCGTTCACAGTGATGCCGCTAAACAAACGCGACGTCTCCAGCTTGCCGCCGATGACCTGCGTCCTCGGACCCGGCGCAGGGATTGGCGTTACCTCCACCAGACGCACCGGCTCCTCGGCGTTCTGCGCGACCTTCTTGCGCCAGCGCTCGAGCGAGATCCAGCGCAGGATGATCGCCGCCATCGCGGCACACACCAGCAGCAGCGCGAAGAGCCGCAACGTCCTCACGTGGATTTCCTGCGCCGCGGCGCGCTAACGCCTCATGAACGCGGCGATTGCCACGATGACGCCGATCGCGCTCAGGAACGCCATCATTCCCGCGGGCATGAAGTCGCCCGTTTTGACGAACGCCGGGATGAATCGGCCGGCAAGCAGGATCGACACAATGCCCGCGATCGCCAGGCCGGCGGTGGTGTTGTTAGGCAAAACGAACGCGCCGACCAGCAGGAGGATGCCCGAGATGGAGCCGGCCACGATCGAAGCCATGCTGCCTTTCGAGGCATAGCCGATCACGCCGCCGATGATCGTGAGCAGGCCGAAAATGATGAAGTAAATCTTAGCAGGTCCGATCATAGCCGCACCGTTACGCCATCTCGTTTGGCGTGTCGAGGCTCAGCCTCTTCATCTACGCGTCGGTCGAGCATTTCTTTTATCGCCGCAGACATAGCCCGCAGATCGCTCTTGCTCCTACTCTTAATCCTAATCTTACTCCTAATCTTTCTGCCGGGATTAAGATTAAGAGTAGGATTAGGAAAGTTGAATGAAATACCCGCTCTCGCCGAACCCGATCTTCTGGACGATCCAAGGGGAGGCGCATCTGCGCGGCTTCCAGATGTGCTTCGTGCGGCTGGCCGGCTGCTCCGTCGGCTGCGAGCATTGCGATACCGATTACCGCAAACAGGAAATCGCCACCGCGGACGAGATCGCGGCGCGCGTGGATGATGTTACGCCGAAGAACGCGCGTGATCGCTGGGTCTGGATCACCGGCGGCGAGCCAACCGATCACAACCTGGTGCCGTTGATCGGCGCGCTCCGGCGATGCCGTTTCTCGATCGCAGTCGCATCGAGCGGACACCGTCGCATGATCCCGCCGGTCGACTGGCTCTCGATTTCCCCGCACGACCCATCGAAATGGGTGCAGACGTACGGAAACGAAGTGAAGATTGTGCCGGGGCTAAACGGCTTCTCGATCGAAGATTTCCGCTCCGCGCACCCGGACGATCAAACCGACTTCATGTATCGCTACGTGCAGCCGCTCTCGATTGGCAAACAAGAAGATCCGGAGAGCTTGCGCACGTGTCTGGAGTTCGTGAAGGGGAACCCGAACTGGGCGCTCTCGCGACAGGATCACCACTATTGGAATGTCGCCTAGCGCCGGCGCTGCCGGTGAAGCCTCCGCTCACCGCCGGACCCGCCGCTCGCGGGGACGCTCGGGTGCTCGTTTCCGATCAAGAGACCCGGACCCGCTTTGCCGAGCAGATCGAACTGAAACACGTCGGCGTGCGTCGCTGGTGCCGACGCAAACGCAGCCACGGCCAGTAAACTGACAAAACGAAGGCGGATTTTCATAAACATATTCTGA
>DATHXZ010000698.1:0-3555 GCA_035459405.1 Chthoniobacterales bacterium | reverse complement strand
CGAATTGATTCTGCTGGTCGACGACGAAACGGAGATCTCCGAGCTCGCGTCCGAGATGCTGGCCGACGAAGGATACAAGGTTATCGTCGCAAAGGACGGCATCGAAGCTCTCAAGATTTATCAGCGAGTGGGGCCGCACATCGGCCTGGTGGTGCTCGACTTTTTCCTGCCAATCATGGAAGGCGATGCCGTCTTCGACGAGCTCCGCGCGATCAACCCGAGCGTAAACGTCGTGCTGAGCAGCGGATTCGCCGAGCAGAGCAAGATCGGCGCGATGCTCTCCCAAGGGCTCCGCGGTTTCATCCCGAAGCCGTACACCCGGGAGAAGCTGCTCGAACAGGTGCGCTCCACGCTGGACGCCGCCCGCCAGATCCGGTAAGCCGAGACGTTTCGCGCAGGCGCTCTGTCGGCGCGCTGCCGTGCCCAATCGAGGCCGCATCGGGGAGCGGTGCAGCGGATCGTTGAATCCGCGCTGTCTGGCATCGATTTAGCTTCACGATGCTGAGACTCCATGGCTCGCATCGATTCCTTTTTCAAACTGATGGCGGAGCAGAAGGCTTCCGACCTTCACCTCTCTACCAACAATCCGCCGATGCTCCGCATCAACGGCGAGCTTGTTCGCGTCGACTATCCGCCGCTTAAAAACGACGACCTCAAGGCGATGGTCTACGAGATCGCGCCGGAAGGTAAGATCAAGGTCTTCGAGGAAACGTCCGACATCGACTTCGGTTACGAAGTGCCGGGGGTTGCGCGTTATCGCGCAAATTTTTTCCAGCAGAAGTACGGCATCTCAGCCGTCTTCCGTCTCATCCCATCGACCGTTCTCACGGTCGAAGACCTCAATCTTCCCCCGGTCTTGAAGAAGTTCCCGATGCTGAAGAAAGGGCTCATCCTCGTCACGGGCCCGACCGGCTCGGGCAAATCGACCACGCTGGCCGCGATGATGGATTACGCGAACCTGCAGCGGCACGATCACATCATCACCGTCGAGGATCCGATCGAATTTGTGCACCGCAGCCAGAACTGTCTCGTCCAGCACCGCGAAGTGGGCGTGCACACTCGTTCGTTCGGCTCGGCCTTGCGCGGCGCGCTTCGTGAAGATCCGGATATTCTGCTCGTGGGAGAAATGCGCGATCTAGAGACGATCGAGCTCGCGCTGACCGCCGCCGCGACCGGTCACCTTGTCTTCGGAACGCTGCACACCTCGAGTGCCTCGAAGGCCGTCGACCGAATCATCGACGTCTTCCCGAGTGATTCACAAAACCAGATCCGCGCCACCCTTGCCGAGTCCCTCAAAGGCGTAATCGCGCAAAACCTTTTCAAGCGTATCGACCGGCCCGGCCGCGTCGCGGCGCTTGAGATCCTCGTCGTCGATATGGCGATCGCGAACCTCGTGCGCGAAGGCAAGACACACCAGATCCCGGGTATGATCCAGGTCGGCAAAAAGAAAGGCAATCAGCCGCTCGACGATGCGATCATGGAGCACCTCCGAAATGCGCGCATATCGCCCGAAGAAGCGTACGACAAATCGATCGATAAGAAGAAATTCCGCCCGTTCCTGAAGGAACCGCCGCCGGACATGTCGGACGAGTAACGGAGCCGCCGCATGAGAACGCCCGACCTTAACAAGATCCTGTCCGCGATGCTGGCGACCTACGACGGCATCTCCGACCTCAACTTTTCCGTCGGTCACCCGCTGCAGGTGGAAGACTTCGGCGAACTGAAGCCGGTCTACGTCGATCCGCCGATCGAGGCGCTGACACCCTACCAGACGGAGCAGATTGCGCTCACTCTGATGCACGGAAATCGCCGGCTGATGTACGATTACCTTACCGGCGGATCGTGTGACTGCAGCTACTCGCTAGGCGACCACGCCCGCTTCCGCGTCAACATCTTCCGCCAGCAAGGCCACTTCTCGATCGTGCTGCGGAAGCTCGAAGGCACGGTCCCAACGATCAAGACAGTCGGGCTGCCCCCGATCTTTGAAGAGATCGCGAAGGAAAAGACTGGATTGATTCTGCTGACCGGCGCCACTGGCAGCGGTAAGACGACGACGCTGGCAGCGTTGCTGAATGAGATCAACGAAACCCAGGCTGTTCATATCGTCACCTTGGAAGATCCGATCGAGTTCGTTCACCCGAAGCGCAAGGCGACCTTCAACCAGCGCGAGCTCGGCCATGATTTCAACAACTACCCGAATGGTCTTCGCGCAGCGCTGCGCCAGGCGCCGAAGGTCATCCTCGTCGGTGAAATGCGCGACCGCGCGACCGTCGAAGTCGCGCTCATGGCAGCTGAGACGGGGCACCTCGTCCTCAGCACGTTGCATACGGTCGATGCCGGCCAGGCAATCAACCGTATCCTCGGCCTCTTCTCGCTCGGGGAAGAGCAGCAGCTGCGCATCCGCCTTTCGGATACGCTTCGCTACATCGTCAGCCAGCGCCTCGCTCCGAAAGTCGGCGGCGGGCGTCAGCTGCTCACCGAAATCCTCGGCAACAATCTCCGCACAAAGGAAACCGTCGCCCTCGGCGAAGGCGAACACCGGAGCTTCTATGAGATCATTGAGGCGAGCTCGCCGTTCGGGTGGATGACGTTCGACCAGTCGATCCTGAATGCCTACGAACACGACCTGATCACAGACGACACAGCCAAGCTGTTCGCCTCGCGCAAAGGCAAGGTCACGCGCGGCATCGACATCATCCAGAAGGCGCGCGGCGTCGATAACGACCTCGATTCAGGTCTCCGCCTCGATCTGCCCGTCAACGCATTCCGGTAAATCGCCATGGCTAACGAATTCGAAACATCGTTCTTCGACGCGGGTGATAACACCGCGCTGGTCTGCATCGACCACCAGCAATATCAGAAGCTCGTCGTGCCGCAGTTGATCGACATGAGCTACAAGGTCCACCTCGGCCTGTTCGAGGAGGACGTGCTCCTGAAGCTGTCGACCTACAACTACAACGTCGTCGTCGTTTACGAGAACTTTAAAGGCTCGACCGCGCAGACGAACCCGATCCTCTCCGAACTGGTGAAGCGGCCCGGCGGGCAACGCCGCGAGCACTTCGTCGTGCTGCTGAGCCACCGCTTCCCGACGAACGACGCGATGAGCGCATTCGTGCAAAGCGTCGATCAAATCGTCAATGTGGCCGACCTGGCTAATTTCAAGCCGGTGCTGCGGCGTGGCGTCGCACAACACCGCGAACTATACCAGGCGTTCCACGAGACGATGAAAGCCGTCCAGGCGATCTAGCCTGCGGGCACGATCGGATCCAGCGCGGCTCCCCACCTCTTCAGTACTGCATTCGCAGCGACCAGTGCACGGTCGGCCCGCGTTTTATCCGGTGCCGGACTGTGCCTGTGAGTTGCTGCGGGGGTGCGATCCACGATAGTCAGCGCGGGAAATGAGACTGATCAACTGGGTCCAGTTCACATGGGATTTGACGGCTCTTCCGGCGCCAGTCACCCATCTTCCGGAGCACTATCAAATCTCGGCTGCCACGCCTGACGACGAGAAGGAGCTGCGGCGCGTCGTGACTGCTTCGTTTGCGCTCGACCCGG
>DATHXZ010000697.1:0-2624 GCA_035459405.1 Chthoniobacterales bacterium | reverse complement strand
ATGCGCCGTGCTGCGTCGCCGCTTCGCGGATCGATTCCTCGATGCCGATGCGCGAATCGACGAGCGTTCCGTCGAGGTCGAATATGAAAGCGGCAGGCCGCAACTGCTGTTGCTCGGCCGCTGCAGCTTCAGTCTCAGGCTGCAAGCGATCAGTCGGTGCCGACGAGGGGCACGAGCATGTTTTCTTTCAGCTCTTCGCGGCTCAGAAATGGCGCCATGTCCTCGAGCGGCGCCGTGACCATTCGGCCATCGTCGAGCTTGCGGGACGAAGATTTCGGTGCAAACGCCTGTTGCAGATCGAGCACGATCTCGCACATCGCCGGTCCAGCGGCGTTCAGCGTCGACTGAATGGTTCGGTCGAGTTCGGCGTGCGATTCGCAGCGCTCGAAGGTGAATCCGAACGCCGCGGCGATTTTCGCGAAGTCGGGGAACCCGAGGCCGGAATCTCTGCCGCATCCGACGATGTTGTCCGGAAAGAAATTGCGCTGCGTCTGGCGAATCGAGTGGTAGCCCCAGTTGTTCAGCACGAAGACCTTCGCGTTGATGCCGCGAGAGACGAGCGTCTGCAGCTCCTGCAGGTTCATCATGATGCTGCCGTCACCGGCCAGACAGACGATGCGCTTCCGATCCGGCAGCGCTGTCGCCGCGCCAACAGCGGCGGGGAGATCGTAGCCCATCGGCGCACAGCCAGAATTGTGGAAGACGCGCTGGCGCGGGCGGATGAACGCCGCTTGGAACGCGGTGACGCAAGCCGTGCCATCCGCACATGCGACGATTTCGCCCTCCTGGAGATACGCGAAGAGCCGGTCCATGAAGCAGTACGGATTCACCTTCTCGTCGAGTTCCCAATATTCCGGAAGCACGAAGGGATAGCGGCGGACGCGTTCCTTGCACCAGGCGAGCCACTCCGCGTGGCGCGGCTGCCAACCCGAAAGCGCATCCTCGAATCGCGGCAGGAACTCGCGGAGGTCGGCGTGGATCGGCAGATCGATCTTCAGCGTCGGCTTCTTCAGCTCGAGCGCGTCGACATCAACCATCACCTTGTAGGCGTGGCGTGCGAAGTTCTCCCAGTTGTAGCTGAGGAGACGAATGTTCAGCCGAGTGCCGAGAATGAGCACGAGGTCGGCATTCTGAACGGTGAAATTGCCGGCGCGATCGCCAACTGTGCCCGGTCGGCCGGCATAATTGGGATGCTCGTTAGGCAGCAGATCGTTCGAATTCCACGCCGTCGCGATCGGGATTCCCAGTCGCTCCGCAAGACGCAGAAAGCGTTCGTATTGACCCGAGAGGCGAATACCCGACCCGGCGTAGATCACCGGACGTTGTGCCGCCGCCAACTGCTGGACGACGTTCGTGACCGCCGCGTCGAGATCAGTCGTTTCGTACGTAATCCGAGCCTCGGCCGGATCGTAGCCCTGCAGCGTCTCAGGATCGATCAACGCGCCTTGGATGTTCGTCGGCACGTCGAGCCACACCGGCCCCGGTCGGGCCGAGGTGGCGAGGTGCAGCGCGCGTTCCAAGTGGTAGCGGATGCTCTTCGGATCGGAGATCAGGACCGCGTACTTCGTGATCCCCTGCACCATCGGGATGATGTCGACCTCCTGGTCGCCAAGCTGGCGCAAGGGCATCGCTGTGCTGCGAACGAGCGTCTCCCACTTTACCTGGCCCGAGATGACGATCATCGCCATAGAATCGACATGCGCGCCGTACACCCCGGTGATCGCGTTAGTTGCGCCGGGACCAGTCGTCACATTCACCGCCGCCAGTTTGTTGCTCACGCGGAAGTAAGCTTCCGCGGCGATCGCGCACGCCTGCTCATGATGGCAGCAGACGACGTCGAGGCCATCGCAGCGGCCGAACGCATCGTTCAGATGCATGGCGCCTCCGCCTGTCACCATGAACACGTGCTCGACGCCGTGTGCGGCGATCGTCTCGGCGATATAGTCTGCGACCCGTTGTTTCGGCATGTCAGTTCTGGACCGTCCGCTGCGCCGCGAAAGTTTAACGCGGAACGAAAACCTGCCACTGCTGCGACTCTCCTGCCATCGTGTAGTGCGCGTCCAGATACTCGCCATAATGCTGACGGATCACGGTGAGATTGGCTTGGTTCCCGTCGCCAAACTGCTTCGGAATCATAATCACGTCGCTGCCGTTGAAGACGCGCTCGGTCGCTGGCGCCGCCTCCGCGGAATACAGGAAGCCGAGCTGCCAGCAAGTCGGTGCGGTGCGACTTGGCTTCAACCCGCGAGCGACGTTGAACGGATTCGCGAACTCGAGTGCGGCTACCGTTTTGTCGCTGTTGCCCGTGCGAGCGAGCAACTCCAGACCATCGTTCACTTTCCCCACATACGTGGTGGGCAGAGGCGGATCGCCGCCGTAATCCCGAATCTGCAGACCTGCCAGCGGGCCGCTCGCGAACACCTCCGTGGGCTGCAGCGTCTGGCCGGACGCCTTGAACTTCGCGGCCTGGACCACGCTCTTCATGTTGCGACCAGTTACCGGAACAACAACCGCGAGAGCGAGCAGCGCAGCGACGAGTGGCAACACGCTTAAGACAAATGCGTTGCTCTTCACGGCGTGGCGCCGGCAATCGTGGAACACGAGCCCGGCAAGCACCATGGCGC
>DATHXZ010000696.1:0-8108 GCA_035459405.1 Chthoniobacterales bacterium | reverse complement strand
GCGCAGGCGTGGGCGACGTGCGCCGGAACGGAGCCGCGGCGTCTTGCGCCAGGATCGAAGGATCGGCGAGGGTCACGAGTACGGCTACAGAGAAGATGCGGAGGGTCCGTTTCATTGCAGCGCAGCGTAAAAACGCGCGCTGCGGCATCGTAGTATTCCGGTCTCCGCGGTCAATAGGATTTCCGCGGCGCAGCGACTGAAATTGGAGCGTGGTCGCCAGCTCGGCGACTCGACGGATCGAGCCGCAAAACCGGTGGACGAAGGTCGTGACCCGCACTACAACAGCATACCTCAGATGCGCTCTTTCCTTGTCCCGCTGTTCGGGTTGCATTCGTTAGGCCCGTGCCGCCGCTGTCGCTCCGGGCTCCGTGGCGAACGCTAAACGGGCCCAATCACCGTGATGGACCCGTCCGAGAAAGAAGGCGCAGCGCCTGAACGAAATGGAGCACCCGCGCCGCGAATGCCCGCCGCCGCGCCTGAACTCGAGCCCGGAGCCCCGACTGACCTCGACCTGATGCAGGCCATCCAGCGGGAAGAACCTGAAGCCCTCTCGCAGCTCTACGATCGTTATAACGGCATTCTGAAGGCGCTGATCCTCCGCGTCATCCACAACGAGGCCGAGGCGGATGATCTCCTCCAGGAAATCTTTATGGAGATCTGGAACCAGGCGAAAAATTTCTCGGCGCAAAAAGGCAAACCTCTCGGCTGGATGGTCACCCTCGCGCGGCGGCGCGCGATCGATGGCTTGCGTAAAAAGCAGGCCTACGCGCGCGCGGAGGAGCGCCTGCAAACCGAGACCGAACAGCAACCCGACGCCTGGGTGCACAACGCGACCGAGGAGGAAATCACGTTCGGCGATACGCGGGTGCTCGTGCGCCGCGTGATCAGCACTTTGCCGCCCGCGCAACAGCAGGCGATCAACCTCGCATTTTTTCGCGGTATGAGTCAGCGCGAAATCGCTGCCAAAACGAATACACTGTTAGGCACGGTTAAGACACGGCTCGAACTGGGCCTGAAGAAGATTTACGACGGCCTCAAGGAACTGCGCGATGAGCTTTGAAGAATTCCAGAATCGCGCCCGATTGTATGTGATCGGCGCGCTGGAACCCGAAGACACCGAGGAGTTCGAGAAAGCGCGCAAGGATTACGCGCAAAGAGCCGAGGACTTCATCGCGCAGTGCTACGATTTGCACGAGGCATTCGCGCTCAGTCTCAAGCCCGAGAAGACGTCGGACGGGCTCAAACAGCGGCTCATGTCGATGGTGCACCAACGCCGCGCGTCGTAGGGCAGCACCGCACCTCGGCAACCGGCAGCAACGCTCGAGCGACGCCAGGCCGCAACCGCGACCCCTTACTGCGACTCCAGCTCCTGCAGCATGAACTCCTGCAGAAAGCCGTAGAAATTGACCTGGAATAGCCCGAGATCGCGCCGCGACCCAATCGGCGACCGGTAGTGATCCGAAAGCTCGGCTTCGGTGAATCCGTACTTTGCTGCGATTACAAGCCGCGCCTGGTTCAGCGCGCTCAGCCACGCTTCGGCATGCTTCCGTGGAATCCGCAGCGTGCAATTCGCAAACGGCTTTGCTTTACCGTTGAGCTGGCGCAGATCAGCAGCAACGGTTTCCGTTGCCGTCTGGAAAAGCCGCCGCAGCTCAGGCTCGACGTAAAGTTTCCACTCGGAGCACAGTTCTGCTTCGCTTTCGACGGCCGGCGCGCTGAATAGCCGCGCGTTCGCCGCGGCGTCGTTTTCGGGGTTGGTGCTGTCCGGCACCTGCCGCAGAAGCTCGGCGAGAAACGGGTCCAGCTCGGCAATCTCGAGCACGTCCCCTTGGCGGCGGATTTCCATTATGTTACGCGCTCGACCGTGGCGAGCAGCAGATAGCCGTGCAGTTGCTGGACGTAGAGCTCAGCGCGTTCCCGCACACCGCTCCAGACGATCGAACGCCCCTCGCGGTGCACTTCCAGCATGTGCTTTTCGGCGCGTTCGCGCGAAAAACCGAAGACTTTCTGAAACACCATCGTCACGTAGCTCATCAAATTCACTGGATCGTTGTGCACCACCACCTGCCATGGAAGATCAAGCTCCTCAGTCGTCTCATTCTCCTGCTCGACTGTCGGGTTCTCGAGCGCCGACGTTGCAGCTGAGGTAAGCAGGACCGCTTCGACATCGCGCAGCTGCGGGTTCCGTTGCGGCACGCTTCCCCTGCTCTGCCGCACCCGCACGGTCATGGGGAGAACGCTAACATACGGTCTCCTCACTTCAACAGCGCCAGGACGGCTACATGGCTGCTTCCGCCGCCGCGGCGACACGCTCCTGCGTCGCTGCCATCGTGCGCGCAGCATGAGCCGTCGCGTCGTTGAAGCCGATGAGGTGCAGAATGCCGTGCGTGATGTAGAGGCGAATCTCCGCGTCGGTGGTGGTCCGGTAGCGACGGGCGTTTGCCTTTGCAGTCTCCGCGCTGATGAAGAGTTCGCCGTGCTGGAATGTGATCACGTCGGTCGGTCCGGCGATGTTCATGAACCGCTTGTGCAAGGTAGCGATGCGCTGGTCCGACACGACGATCACATCGATCTGCTGCAGGTCCTGCAGAACGCCGCCTCTGTGCGGCTTCATCGTCGAGGCGATCTTGAGCGCCGCTTCGGCAAACGCCTGCAGCGCACGAACGGAAACGCGGATGGCTCGCTGTGAATTGCGAACGCGAATCGACGGCGTCGTCGTCATGGACGGAGCGAGGCTGCTGGTTCGCGACTCGCATCGAGCGTCTTCAGTCGTTCGTAGAGACACTGCAAGCGCGGCATGCTCGCGCCTGCCGCAGTGGCGCGGCGCAGCGGCTCACCCCAGATCGCCTCCAGCTCGAGTGGCTTGCCAGCCTCGAAGTCGATCAACGTCGACGGCTTGTAGGCGCGCATCATCTCCGTCGCTTTGATTTGTTTTAGCGCGAGCGCAGTCGGAAGCGGGTGGCCACAAGCATTCGCACCTGCGATCACCTCGTCCATCAAGGCCAACGCAGTCGCGCGAAGCTGCTCGTCGGCGAGGATCGCAGCGGTGTCGATTCGTCCAGCCGCGACAGCCAGCCCGTTGAACGGAATGTTCCAAACAAGTTTCCGCCATCGCTCGAACCCAAGCTTCTCACCCACTGTGCATACGACACCGCATCGCTTGAACTCCCACGCAACGTCATGCGTCCGCGGCTGCGGATAACCGCTATGTTCCGCGAGGACGACGCGCCCGCCGTCGTAATGCTCGATCACGCCCGGCGCGATGCGGTTTAGACCGACGAAACACAATCCCCCGAGTACGCGCTCCGCGCCGAAGTTCTCGGCCACGAACTCCTCGTTGCCGAGGCCGTTCTGCAGTGTCACGATCATCGTCGTGTCGCCGAGCAACGGCGGGACCAGGTGCGGCAGCTGCGGATTTGCAGTCGTCTTCACCGCGATGATTACGAGATCGCACGCACCGATCTCCTCGGTCGATGCGTAGCAATTTGCCTTCGCGACACGGATCTCCCCCGACTTGCTGCGAATGCGAATGCCCGAGCGGCGCACCTCACGCAGATCGCTCCGCATGAGGAAGTGCACGTCACGGCCGAAGTTCGCCAGCTTCGCGCCGTAGTAGCTGCCGATAGCGCCAGCGCCGACGATCGCGATGCGGAAGCCGGGCAGCGCGTGCTTCGCCATTTACTACTTAATGATTTAACGGCTGAGCGAATAGCGATTGCGTTTCGCAGTCGCCAGTGAGGCCGAGAAGATTTTTAGCAGTTCGCCACATTCGCTCATCAGAGACTGCAGCAATTGCGCCTTGACCAGTTCAGCTTCGATAAGCAGCTCAAGCCAGAACAATGTCTCGTCAGCTTCCTCCGCGACGACGCTTATCTTCGAAATGAAATCGGCCGCAGACCGGGCGCGGCATGCCGCCCGATAGTTAGCCGCTACAGATGTGCCCAAGCGGAGAAATTGGCGACCAACGACTCGAGCCTCTTCCGTCTTCGGCAGCGCTGCGAACGCACGAATAATCCGCACGGCAAATTTTTTCGTCCGTTCCTGCAGTTCCCGCGCTCGCTCAACAGTTGTGCCGTTCATGATTCGCTAAATCACTCAGTCATTAACTCGCTAAATAGATGTCACGCCGGCGGCCGAAGCTCCGCCTGGAAGTTCGGCGTAATCAGCCGCGCGCCTTTATTGAACGTCACGTAAGCCCACGCCGATTGCAGCACCCGTCATCACCTCGACGCCCAGATCCTTGAGCTGCTTCGAGGCGCTCGCTGAGAGGTCCTCGGGAAATCCTGAGAGCACACGCTGATCGCTCTCGAACAGGATCACGCGCGCGTCGGACGGATTGATGTGCTTGAAGTCCTTTGCCAGCGTGTAGCGCGCGATCTCCGCGATTGCGCCCGCCATCTCGACGCCGGTCGGCCCGCCGCCGATGATCGCGAACGTCATCGCCGCTTTCCGTGGAGAGGAAGCTGGAGCTTCATCGGTGATCTTCTCCGCATAATCAAACGCCATCAGCAGCCGACGACGAACCTCGACCGCTCCTCGAAGCTCTTCAATCCGGGCGCGAGCTTCTCCCACTGATCGTTGCCGAAATACGGGTGTCGCGAACCCGTCGCGACGATCAGATAATCGTACGAAATCTCGCGCTCGCCGGTGCTGACAATGCGCGCGTTAACGTCGATCGCCTTCACCTCCGCGAGCATGACCTCGATGTTGTCGTGTTTCGTGAGCACCGCGCGAAGAGGCGCTGCGATGTCGGCGGGAGAAAGCGCCGCGGTCGCAACCTGATAGAGAAGCGGCTGAAGAGGTGGTAATTCGTGCGGTCGATCACCGTCACGCGCACCGGCTCGCTCCCGAGTTTCTTCGCTGCTTCCAAGCCTCCGAATCCGCCGCCGATGATCACGACGTGCGGACATTGCGGTTGCTCTGCCATGGCGAGGAAGGTGTGTCGACGAGCCGCGCGACGCGAGAGTTTTGTGCGAGGAGAAAGCGGTTGTCTCGCAGGTAAAGTGCGCTATTTTCCGCGCCTTATGCCAAAGCCAATCGCGCGTGCCAAGACGCGGAAAGCCGTCGCCAAGCGATTCAAGATCACTGCGACCGGCAAAGCTTTGCGCCAGCAAGCCTCACGGCGGCACCTGCTCTCGAACAAGAGCGCGAAGCGCAAGCGTCAGATGGCGAAGTCCCAGGTCGTCGACAAGACGGACATGGCCCGCATCCGGCTGAACATGCCGTTCGCGTAAGCGCGGCACGCCCTTCGCCTACTCTCCGTCGCCAGCATGCGGGAGCTTCTCTTCCAAAAACGTGATGACGCCGTGGCGTTCCACCGCGCCGGCGGGAACTTCGCTCGTCGCCACAGGTGGCCCCGCCGGTTTCCGCGTTGGCGGCGGACGCCGATACCAGCGTTCGTACCCTTCAGCCGGCGAACGATAAAGATCGCGCTGATTCTCGAGCGTCGTGCACGACGTGCAGACGATGACGATCGAAAACAGCAGCAGGGGTTTCACGCGCGCGAGCAAACAGAAGGGGTACTGCGTGTCAACGTGACGGGAGCTGCAGAACATCGAACATCGAACATCGGAACTGCGGAAGTTCGATCTTCGAAGTTCGATGTTGGACGTTCGAGGTTTTCCGCTATCTTTCGCGCTCCGTCAGGGGCTATGGACTGCGGACTTACGAACCCCGCCAGGGCAGGAATGCAGCAACGGTAGTCTGATCCTCTTTGCCGTAGTTCTCTGGCGGACTTTTTTTTGCCCTGAATACGGCGGCACGATGGCCAAGCCATGCGACATGGAGGTGCTCGAGGTGAAGACCGCGCGCTTCGCCGTCGTGGTCGAGAAATGCGGCACGCCCGAGGTTTACAATCTGTGGCAGAAGCCTGAGGCAGACCGCAAATTCCAGTCGCTGATCAAGAACCACAAAGTGATGACCATCCAGGCGACCGATGCGGGGATGGAGTTCGGCCTCGCTGATTACTGCGAGCGAAAAAACGCGCGGTATCTCGCGTTCCCGAAATCGCTGAAGCGGTTCGCGGATCGACGCATCGTCGGCATCAACTGGGAGCTCGTGACGAGCTGAGGCGCGGATGAACCACAGCATCATCGACGAAGCACGCGCGCAGCAGAGCGAATTTGGTGCCGAGGAACGGTTGCGCTACTCGCGGCACCTCATCATGCCGGAGGTGACGCTTGCGGGGCAGAAGCGCCTCAAAGCTTCGCGTGTGCTCTGCATCGGTGCGGGCGGGCTCGGCTCGCCCACGGCTCTTTACCTCGGCGCCGCGGGTGTTGGTACACTGGGGCTTGTCGACGTGGACGTGGTCGACCTCTCTAATTTGCAGCGACAGCTCTTGCACGGCACTGCGGATGTCGGCCGGCCGAAGCTCGACTCGGCACGGGATCGAATTCGTGAAGCGAACCCGCACGTCCACGTTGAGCTGTATCCGACGCGCTTCACCTCCGAGAACGCGACGCAAATCATCGAAGATTACGATGTCGTGATCGATGGCTCCGATAATTTTCCGACGCGTTATCTCTCGAGTGACGCATGCGTTTTCGCGCGCAAGCCGAACATCTACGGCTCTGTCTTTCGCTTCGATGGGCAGGCGACGGTGTTCGCGCCGCATCTCGGCGGCCCATGTTACCGCTGTCTTTTTCCCGAGCCGCCACCGCTGGGAGCGGTTCCGAATTGCGCGGAAGCGGGAGTGCTCGGCGTCTTGCCGGGCGTCGTTGGGATGATGCAGGCCATCGAGGCAATCAAGCTGATTCTCGGCCTTGGCGAATCACTGCTCGGACGGCTCCTCCACTTTGACGCGCTGAAGATGAAGTTCCGTGAGTTCAAGCTCCGGCGCGATCCGGCGTGTCCAGTTTGCGGCGAGAATCCCTCAATCTCCGAGCTGCAGGACTACGAACTCTTCTGCGGTGCTGTGGGGCAAAATGCAGAAACGAACGGGCCTGGAAGTCTCCCATCGATTAGCGTCCACGAGCTGAAACAGCGGCGTGAAATGAATGCGCCGCTCACATTGATCGACGTGCGCGAACCTTACGAGCTCGAGCTCGCCCGCATCGAAGGCGCAAAGCTGATTCCACTCGGCCAGATCGAAGAACGCGCGGGCGAGATCGATCGCCGGAACCACATCGTCGTCTTCTGCCACGCCGGCGTCCGGAGCGCGCGCGCCGTGCAAATTCTGCAGCGCTCAGGCTTCACAAACATCTTCAATCTCGAAGGCGGCATCGACGCGTGGTCTGAACAGGTCGATCCCTCAGTGCCCCGATATTAGGGCTACCGTTCTGCCGCTGCGACAGCCTTCGCGAGATCGGCCTTCGGCGGCACGCCCGTCCACCGCTGCACGAGCTTACCGCTGCCGTCGAATATGAACACCGCCACATCATTCGATTCCGGAGACATGCCAAGGCGAGTCACGGCGCTTCCGTCGAAATCGGCGACAACGTACAGGTCGCGTCGTGCATCGCGCGTCACTCTTTTGGCTGCATACTTCGGCTGCAGCCGCTTCGCTTCGTCGTCCAACCGGCCGCGGATAACCGCGCGCGTGATGCCTTGAAACGGACCCGCCAGGCCGCGCTGGAAGTTAACCAGCGTGACGTATCGATACTTCGGATTGCCGATGCAATGCTCGGGTACGCGGGTCGAAATAGCGCGTGCCTGATCTTCGCTGCGCCGCGTCACGACGGCGATGATCGTGACATGTCCGTCGGCCGTGGAAAGATCGTTCCCGTCGACGTCGCGGAAGGTCAGCCGATGCGTTTCACCGACGGGCAGTGGGTCTCCGTGGGCGAGCTGCGGTGCAGCTAGCAACAGCAGCACGAAAAAGCATTGAAGGGCGCGCACCATCGTTCTAAGGACGGTGGCACGATGGGACTACGTGACAAGCGTGCTGCAGTGCGCCCGCTCAGCCGGTGGATCGTTTGCTGCGCGATCACCTGCGGCGCGGTCGTGGCGCTCGCCGGGTGTAACCGGATGGTGGCGCCGCGCAGCACACAAACGATCAAAGACGCCGATGCGCGCGCGGCAGATGGCGACTTCCTCCACGCGATCAATCTTTATGAAAGCGCGCTCGATGGCTCGGCGGGATCCGCTGAGATCCATTACAAACTCGCCCT
>DATHXZ010000695.1:0-7746 GCA_035459405.1 Chthoniobacterales bacterium | reverse complement strand
AACGAAGAGGCGCCGCTACCTCCAGGAAAATGTCGGCGCGGTGGACGTGCACCTAACGAGTGCTGACCTCGCCCGAATTGACGAGGTCGCACCGAAAGATGCCTTCTCGGGTTTGCGCTACCCCGAGTCGATGATGCAGATGGTGAATCGCTGACGCACGCGGCAGTCACGCCGCGCCGTCAAAGCGGTTGCCGAAGGCGGCGCTTAGCGACCGCCGCGACGCGCGGCCCAGCGGGCCTTCATCGCTTCAGAGAGCCGTTTGCGGCCAGCCGCGGTGATGCCACCTCTGCTTTTTGCGGAGCCGCTTTTGCCCGACGACTTGGATGACGCAGTTGTGGAGCCAAGCGTGCGTGCACCACTGCCCTGTGCGTTCGCCCACCGGGCGCGTGCCGCTGCAGCAAGTTTGGCACGAGTAGCGGGCGACATCGGGCGACGACGTCCGTCCTGCTTCGCGCCCGCTGAAGAAGCGGTCGGCGAAGATGAGGGGGCAGACGAGCGGGAAGTCTGGCCGCCGCCAGCACCGAAGAGCGAGCTAAGGCGCTCCTCCAGCGAGTGTATCTGTTCGCGTATTGAAACCGCTTCTTTGAGTTTTTCTAAGGATAGGTCCATGGCGAGTTTGTACCTTCTACGGCTAGCGTCCGCAACTAGATGCTTTGCGCAACAAATCTCGCGCTCGGATGAAAAGAATCGCTCGGCAGCGTTCTCTTCTTAGGTATAGTGCGCCCGCTCACGGGCAGTTAGCTCAGCGGTAGAGCGGCTCGTTTACACCGAGTTGGTCGGGGGTTCGATCCCCTCACTGCCCAGTTCGCCGCGCTCCGGTGCGGAGCTGCCCACCAGCTATCTGCGATCTCAGCGCGTATTATTATCCAACTCGGCGTGGGTTGACCTTGAATGTTCGGCCCGCCATGAAATCCGCGCTCGTGCGCAAAAGTACCGGAAAATCCGGCCCGAACGCGCTACGGTCGTTACGATGGACACCGAAGATCGCGAGACAGTGGAGGGTCTCGAAGTCCGCACTTATTTCGTGCGCGAGCGCAATGCGCTGCTCGCTCGCGCGGACTTCGGCGAGCTATATGTTGACTACTACCTCCACCAGGGACAATACGGCTATCATCACAAGCCCGAGCATGACGGCATGCTGAAGGAAGCGCTCGCTGCTCTGACGCTGCACTGCGCATCGCGACCGTGGAACGAGGCCTGGGCATGGACCATGCATTTCCAGGAGCCGCTGATGAACCTGTTCGTCACCGGCGATAACCGGCGCGGCATCATTGTCGGCCAGATTTTTACCGACAACGTGAAGAACGACGGACGCAATCTGCTCTACGCCGACGTCGTGCGGGAACGCGGCGAGTCCCGGCGCAGCGCCATACAATTCGGAGCGGCGGAGCCATTCGACGTCATCGAGGAGTTCTACTCGCAGAGCGAGCAACGACCGGCCCGTTATTTCCGTTTTGGACCCGAGGATTTCGTCATGCTCTCAGCCCAACCGGGTTGCGACCTCGATTGGTTCAACTCACTCGACGACGAGATGATTCGCTCGATCGACGAAACGGAAACGCTCAGCTTGCTCGAGCAGCGTTCGTATCGGTGGGGCTGCGGCTGCACGCAGGACCGTATGTTCTCTATTCTCGCACCGATCATGCGCACCGATCCGAAAGGCCTGTTCGGCGATGAGGATGTGCTGCGCATCAGCTGCCCGCGCTGCGGCGCGGTGCACACCATCACACGCGAAGCTCTCGAGGCCTACGTTTCGGAAGGCGGCGCGTAGCCTTCCGTCCCGCGAGCGTCGACCGTCGCCCCGCCGAGCACGATGCAGCTCTATCTTTATCTAAACGGCGCAAAGCGCGGCCCGCTTTCCGCTGATCGTGTGCAGGCGCTGCTCGACGAAGGCGTGCTGCAGGCGTCCGACCTTGCGTGTCATCAGGCTGGCGGCGAGTGGAAGCCGGTCGGAACGCTGACCGCCGCGGCGTCGCAGGCTGTTCCGGCTGCCGCGGCTCAGCAGTCTTTCAGCCAGCCGCCAGAGTCACCGCGCGAGGCGATCGCCCAACCGACTCCGTTGCCGCCGCCGCCACTTCCACCTGCCTTGGACTCCCGTCCGCTCACGGCGGATGCGCTCGGGCCGTACTCGCGCTCAACGCTCGCGCCTAACGAGACGCCATTCTACAAGACGTCGCTGCACTGGATCATCTTCGTTCGGTTCGGATTCCTCGCCCTTATTGTCTTCCTGTTCGTCGGCATGCCCCTGGCAATCGCGGTGCAGGCGCTCTCCGGCTCGGAGTTAGGATGGTTCGCACTGCCGCTGGCTGTCTTGTTCCTGGTTCCGCCGACGCTTGCCTTTGCGAGCAGCGAACTGGTGATCACAGACAGACGAGTGCTGATCAAGACCGGGATCATCCGGCGCCAGACGCTCGAGATGTTCATCTCGAAGATCGAATCTGTTGGTGTCGACCAGGGTTTCTTCGGCCGAATGCTCAACTACGGATCAGTGCTGGTCCGAGGCACGGGAGGGTTTGAGCAGGCTTTCGAAGCGATTGCTGCCCCGCTGGAGTTCCGCCGGTGGGTGCAGCGCTTGCAGACGGGCGATCACGCTGCGCGCGCTTGAGTCCGTGGCGGCGCAATCTTGGCTAGCTACCGGGCGCGTTCCATGAAGTCGTCGAACGAACTCCGCACGCGGGCAAACATCTGCTGCGCATCACGTTTCGTTCGGCGGAACATCAGCTTGATCTCGCGCTTGATGAAGTTCTCGTCCTCTTCGTCTTCGTCGACGTAATCGATGCCTTCGTCGTCCACCGACACCATCTCGCGGCCACCACGAGGCTGCTGCTGAACGCGGCCACCCTCCTCCGCCTGCTGACCCGGTTGACCCTGCGGCTGCTGTTGCGCCACCTGCGGATCGTTCGTGCCGCGGAACATACCTTCCACGCGCGTCACGTTTCCTTTGTTTGCCGCGATATGGATCGTGCCGACCGGCTGACGGTTGTTGTCGAAGAGCGTGACCATCCAAACCGGGATGCCGCGCGCGTTCGGGCGCAGCGTGTAACTCGCGGACGAGAAAAGGACGTGTGACTTGTCGGCAGTGTACGCCGCCACCGTATACGCCCCATTCGAATCCAAATTCAACAACGATGTCTTGATCGGTGAACCCGCAGTGGCTTGCTGCATTGGCGTGCGCTGTGCCGCGATGCGTCCGTTGGTGACATCGACCTCGCGAAATCCACCAGCCGCCGCGCGATCGGCGATGTCAATCCTCCACGTGCGCGGCTGCGGATCCCCGCCCGCTCCGCTGACCGAAAGAACACGATCGAGATAACCGCGATTCAACTGCGTGCCGACAACCCGCAACGCTTCGTACGCCGTGTCGGATTCCTGCGCAATCGCGGAGGATGCTAACAGAAGCGACAAGAGCAAAAACCGCAACATGCGGCGAACAAAACCTGCACTTGCCGCCGGTGTCCAACCGTTTTCAGTGTAGAGGACTTGAACAAGCAGCGTTTTCGTTCAGCCTTCCTGCCGTTGATGAAGAGGAAGGTCGAGTTCTCCAGTCACACCGGGAATCTCGCATTGATGCGCAAGTTCGTGCGCGGGTTTCTCGAAGTGTGTCCGTTCTCCGAAAAAGAGCGGACCTTGATGGTGCTCGGGGTCGACGAGGCTTGCACGAACATCATCCGCCACGCGTATCATCTGCGTGACGACCAGCCGATCGCCCTTTCGCTCGAGAAGAAGCGCGACTGTGTCTGCATGCGGCTGCGCGATTACGGCCAGCAGAGTTCCCCCGACAAGATGAAAGGCCGCGCGCACGATCTCATCAAACCCGGCGGGCTCGGCTTGCACCTGATCCGCAATGCGTTCGACAAAGTCGACTACGTCCTGAAACGCCGCGGCACCGAGCTCGTGTTGACAAAGAAGCTGGGTTGAGCGCGGTCTCGTCACCGCATATCGCCATGAAACCGCCCGAGCCAGATCCTTCGTTCGAGGTCTCGCTGCGGCCGCCGATGTTCAGCGAGTTCACCGGCCAGGTGAAGGTCTGTGAACGGCTCGAAGTCCTCGTCGAAGCCGCGAAGCAGCGCGGCGATGTTCTCGAGCACATTCTGCTCAGCGGCCCCCCCGGTTTAGGCAAAACGACGCTCGCGCACATCATTGCTAACGCGATGGGCGTGAACGTTAAGAACACGAGTGGCCCGGTGATCGAGAAAGCGGGCGAGCTCGCCGGCTTGCTCACCAGCCTTGAAAAAGGCGATGTGCTCTTCATTGACGAGATCCATCGCTTGCAGCCAACCATCGAGGAATACCTCTACCCGGCGATGGAGGATTACCGCCTCGACATCATCATTGATCAGGGACCGCAGGCGCGCAGTCTCAGGTTGCAGCTCCCGAAGTTCACGCTCATCGGTGCGACCACGCGCGCCGGGATGGTGAGCGCACCGCTACGGTCGCGGTTCGGAATGACGGCGCGGCTCGACTACTACACCGCGGAAGAGATGCACAAGATCATCACCCGCAGCGCCGGTTTGCTGGGCGTAGAAATCGATCATGCCGGTGCGGCGGAGATCGCCGCGCGCACGCGGGGCACGCCGCGCACCGCGAACAATCTGCTGCGTTGGGTACGCGACTACGCGCAGGTGAAAGCGAACGGCAAGATTACCGCTGACATCGCCGACCGCGCGCTCGCCATGCTCGAGATCGACCGCGACGGATTCGATCAGTGGGACAAGCGCATCATCGAAGCGCTCATCCACAAGTTTAATGGCGGACCTGTGGGGTTGAATTCGCTGGCGGTCGCGATCGGCGAGGAGTCCGGCACACTCGAAGAGGTGAACGAGCCCTACCTGATCATGGAAGGCTACATCAAACGAACACCGCAAGGTCGTGTCGCGATGCCCAACGCCTACCGCAAGCTCGGGCTGAAACCACCGGTCGGAGCGCAGAGCGAATTATTCGGCACGTAACCGCTGCACCGCAGCTACCGTGACGAGCGCATGGCAGGTGATTTATTCGGCTCGTCCGGGAAGGTCCTGACCGTCGGCGAGCTCACTCGCGCGATCCGCGGCACACTCGAGACGAAGTTCGGTGCCGTGTGGGTGCAGGGCGAAGTCTCAAACCACAAGCTACATCCCTCCGGCCACCAGTATTTCACGCTCAAGGATCAACGCGCCGCTATCTCCTGCGTGATTTTCCGCAATACGCTGCCGCCATCCGCGAAGCCGCTCGCCGATGGCGCCCAGGTGCAGGTCTACGGACAAATCACCGTTTTCGAAGCACGCGGCCAGTATCAGCTGAGCGTGCAAATCCTCCAGCCGCGCGGCCTCGGTGTCCTGCAGGCGAAGTTTGAAGCGCTAAAGCGCAAGCTCGATGCGCAAGGGCTCTTCGATCCAGCGCACAAGCGACCGCTGCCGAAATTTCCCCGACGCATTGGCATCGTCACTTCGCCGGCGGGGGCGGCGATTCGCGACATGCTCAATGTGCTTCAACGCCGCGCGCCGGCTCTCGAGATCCTGATTAGCCCGGTGCGCGTGCAGGGAATCGGCGCCGCCGCGGAGATAGCAGTCGCGTTGCGCGAACTCGCCACGCCTAACGACCTCTGGGAACCGCTGGACCTCATCGTGATCACGCGCGGCGGAGGCAGCATCGAGGACCTGTGGGAGTTCAACGAAGAGATCGTCGCGCGTGCGATCTACGATTCGCCTGTGCCGATCGTGAGCGCCGTCGGTCACGAGATCGACTTCACGATCGCCGACTTCGTGGCCGATCTGCGCGCTCCCACGCCAAGCGCGGCAGCTGAGCTCATTGTGCCTGATGCGACGGAGCTTCTTCGCCGGGTGGCTGAGCTTTCAACGTGCCTCCACCGGAACCTGCGCAATTTCATCTCACAAAGCCGAACGCGCTTGCGGTTCCTGTCTGAGCGAACACTCGTGCGCGAACCGGCGAATCGGTTGCGCGAAGCACAGCAGCGCATCGACGTCGCGAAAGAGGCTCTCGCGCGACTGCTCGGCCGCTATGTGCCGGACTCACGTGCGAAGCTCGCCGCGCATATTCGCGCTCTGCAGTCGCACAATCCGGCTCGCGAGGTCGCCATGCGACGAAGCAGTCTCGCAGAGCTGCGGCGACGTTTCACGGCCGCGCCAGCGCAGCTGCTAGAACGTCACCGCCAACGTTTCACAAAAGCTGATGCCATGCTGCGTGTGCTCGGACCCGAAGCGACGCTGCGTCGCGGCTACAGCATTACGACGGACGTCGACGGCAGCGTAATTAGCAGCGTCGATCATATCAGCGCCGAGAAGCGCGTGCGCACCCGCTTGGCGGACGGCACGTTTGAGTCCGACGTGGTCGAGAGCTAACCGCCGGCGGGCGCTTCTGCCGCAGCACGGAGCGCTTTGAGCAGAGGCGTGCGGGACATCGGCAGCTTGCCGAACAAGCTCGCCAGCGCGAACGCCGGATCGAGATCCTCGCTTTTCAACAACCTGGCGTCGTGCACGCCCGCGAGACGGGCGAGCTCCGTCTCGAAGTGAGCGACTGCGCGAACCGTCGGTTCGTTCGCGCTCAGGTAGGCGAACGCTCGGCGCAGCAACGTGAACAGCTCCGGGTCGTGGTGATCGCTCTCGGTGCAAATCTCGATCAACTCGACAAAGTACGCGGCGGTTTGCATCCGCAGATAGCTGGAGCGGATTCCGCCAAACGGATTCGTCAGCGCGACTTCTCGCAACGTATGCAGATTCGACCGCCTGCTGCGCGCGATCTGGATGTCCGCTTCGTAGAAGAGGTCAAGCTTGCCTGCGAACGGGCTCTTCGCCCTGCGCGCACCTTTCGCCACAGTCTGCACGCAGCCGAGCGACTCAGTGCACCAGGAGACGATCAGGCTCGTGTCGCTGAGCTTCCGCTTGCGCAACAATATGGCGGTCGTGCTTTCCACTGGTTGAGCGTCTCACGCCACTATCGCCACGGAGCTCTCGTCGCAAAACAATCAGCGTTTGTCGTCACCGATTGGCGAGCCGCGCCTTGTCAATCTACGGCGCGCCGTGATGGATCACGTTCAGTCACATCAGGACCGCACCCCGCATGCGTATGTCCAGCGTGATCGGATTGATGAGGACGACGGAGACAGCGCGAGTGCCCGAGGAGATGACCGGGCGGCAACGCCGCACGCCCGTGGGCAAGGTGTCGTTGCGCGACACCTTCCGCGCGCTGCGGCATCGCAATTACCGCATCTTCTTCTACGGCCAGTCCGTCTCCCTGATCGGCACCCGGATGCAACAAACCGCGTTGAGCTGGCTCATCTACCAGCTGACCGGATCGAAGACCCTGTTGGGGGTCGTCGCGGCTGTGGGGTCGGCACCGATGATTCTGTTCTCGCTCTGGGGCGGCTCGCTCGCTGATCGATATCCACGACGCAAGATTATCCTCATCGCGCAAGCAGCGCAGATGGTGCCGGCGTTTGTGCTCGCGGCGCTCGCGTGGACTGGCTTGGTGAATACCTGGCTCGTCATTGGGGTGGCGGCGATCAGTGGCACAGCGATGGCGTTCGATATGCCGGCGCGTCAGGCCTTCACGCTTGATATGACGAGCCGCGAAGACCTGCTGAACGCGATCTCGCTCAACAGCTCGATCTTCAACGGTGCGCGCGTCGTCGGTCCGGCGCTCGCCGGGGTCGTCATTGGCACGCTTGGAACACCTGCGTGTTTCCTGATCAATGGGTTCAGCTTCATCGCCGTGATCGTCGGGCTGCTGATGATGAAGCTGCCGCCGCAT
>DATHXZ010000694.1:0-4263 GCA_035459405.1 Chthoniobacterales bacterium | reverse complement strand
GAGCGCGCGTAGGAGGTCGGCGTAGTTCGCGGCAACCACTTCGTAGTCGGCTGGCGGCTTTTCCGTCGCTTCCTCCCACGTCTTGAGTGAAGCGCGGTAAAGCTCTGAAGCGCGCGGGTAATCGCCGCGCGAGTGGTAGACGACCGCCAGATTACATTTCGACTGCGCGATGTCCGGATGCGCAGGCGGGTGCACCTTCTCGCGTATCGCGAGGGCGCGCAGGTGTGTCTTCTCGGCTTCGGCAAACCGTCGCTCGTTCGTGTAGAAGACGGCGAGGTTGTTCAGCACTGACGCGACATCCGCGTGCTCCGGGCCGAGCTGCTTCTCGTAAATCTCGAGCGCGTGCAGATAGTACGGCTCGGCCGCTTTCTGACGACCCGACTTCCGATACATCAGCGCGATGTTGTTCAACATCGTCCCCAACTCCGCGTGCGGCAGATCCGGCAGCTTCGTTCCGGCGTCGATCGCCTGTTCGTAGTACGCGATCGCCTCCTCGGTCTGCCTGAGATGATCGAAGAGAAACCCGAGCCGCCGCGCGGAACGATAAATCGCACGATGATCGGGCGGATCGCCTTTCAACAGCACCTCGTGGGCTTTCACGAGGTATGGCTGCGCGACCGCGTGATCGCCGGCCTGATCGTGCAATTGCCCCAGCTTTTCCAGGCTAAGAGCGATATTCGCGTGGCCCGGTTGAAAGGCTCGCTTTGCCAGGTCGAGGGCAGCCTCAGCGACACGGATCGCTTCCGGGAGCCGCCCGGACCCGCGGAGCATGTCGAGCTTGTCGTTCAGGATGGCCCAGAGCTTTTCGTCGCCCGTGGGCATGTGTTACCAGCCCTCGCTAAGCTGGCTGACGAGGCGGACCGCCAGATCCTCGACCGCCAGTGGCAGCGCCTGACGCTCGTCCTGCGTGACGTCGTTTCCGACAAAGAAGCTCGTTCCGCCGCTGATGCTCGCCGGTCCGGCGACAGCCGCGCCGTCCTTCGTCCGCAAAGTGTACCCGACACTCACGCCAAGGTTAAACTCAGCCGACGCGAGCACATTCCCGCGCACGGCACGGGCCGGACCGCGGCCAATGCCGGAGACCACACCATCCAGGATGGCGTCTGCCTTGTCTTCTGTCGTGATCCGGAAAGTGCCGTCCTGCTGAAGCTGCTTGATGACGGTATTAGTAACCAGGACCTCCACGCGCGGCGTGTAGGTGTTGTTGGTGAACGTCTTGACCGCGATGTTCTTGACGTTGCGGAGAGCGTACGGCTTCGCCTCGCCGAGCCGATAACCGGCGCAACCAGTCAGGCAGGCGGCGACGAGGGCCGCGGCGGCGAGCCGTTTCACTAATCCGAAGACGACGAATCGCCAGAGCCCGACGTGTCCGGAGCAGTGGTCGTGTCCGGCGTTGAAGCCGGAGGAGGCAGCGATTCGTCTGCTTCGGGCGGCGGCAGGGGCGCGACGTCATCAGGCGCCGGGCCTTCGTCGTCCGGCGCACCGCCGCGGGAAGTGCCACTGGTGAGCGGCTTCTTCGGCTTCTTCGCTGTCGCCGCGGTGAGTTCCGGCGGCTGCAGTGCGGCGTCGCCGACCTTCGCACGCAGCTCATCGACGCGCTGTTTGGCACGATCGCTCTCCCGCGAGCCGGGCTGCTGGCGAATGACGTCATTGTAGTAAATGACGGCGGCTTTGTAGTTCTTTTGCTTGTCGTAAAACTTCGCGATTTGGAAGGAGTTCGAGGTCTGCTTCTGATCGAGCGCCCTGAGGTTCTCGCGCGCCTGCACTGCTTTCTCGCTCTTCGGGTAGCGGTTCAGGAAGTCCTGAAAACCGGTGCGGGCATTCGCCGTTGCGCGGGCATCTTTGGTGCCGGTGCGCAGCGCGTTGAACCACAGGTAACCGATCTGGTATTGCGCATCCGCGGCAACCGGATCGTTGGGGAAGTTCTCGACCACTGCCTGGTAAGCTTGGACCGCCTGCTCGGCGTTGCCCATCTTTTCGGCGGCGAGGCCGATGTTGAACTGGGCGCGGGCAGTGTATTTGCCGTAGGGTGCGGTCCGCACGATCGCAGCGAAGATCTCCACCGACCGATCCACCGACGTCCTGATCGGAATGCCGAGCAGCTTCAGCTTCTTGCCCGCAAGATACATTTCGCCGATGCGGAACTGCGCCTCGATGGCTTCGTTGAAATGCGGGCTTTTCGGGTACTGCTCGACCAGCACACGATAGGCAGCGGCCGCCTTGAGGTAGTCGGCCGTGCGCTCCTCGAGCTGCGCGAAACGGAAGGCCGCCCCCGGCGCGAGGGTGTCCTTGGGGTGACGTTTCACGATTGCGCGGTATGCCTTGGTAGCACGGCCTAGATCGCCGGCGTTTTCGGCTGCCTGCGCGTTCTGCCAAAGCTCCTGAGCGTTGCCGCTCATCTCTTCGTCGCCAGGCGCTACGTATTTGGCTTTCTCGCCTGGACGAAACACGACGGCTGCGGGGCTGAGCTGCGCAAATGCGAAGCACGACGCGACAAGTACGAGGGTATAGAAGGGACGGTGCATCGGGGTTCCGCACCGTATATAACTTAGCTTCTGCGTCAAGGCAGTGGAGGGGCGCGGTCGCAGCCATCCCGATGTCGGGTCAGACCCCGCGACGCGCAGGGCAACCATCCGAAGCGATTCCGTGGTAGGAATTTACACGCGCCTTGAACCTCACTGCTCAGCAAAAGATCCGCCTCGGCGCGTGCGCGTGGAGCTTCGAGGAGTGGCGGGGGACGTTCTACCCGGCCGAGCTGCCGGAAGATCGGTGGCTCGAGTTCTACTCGCACTACTTCCCGGCTGTGGAGGTGGATTCTACCTTCTACGCTGCGCCGGCCGAGACGACGGTGCTGCGGTGGGTGGAGAGCACGCCGGCGTCATTCCGGTTTGCCTGCAAGCTCCCGCGGTCCATCACGCACGGTTGCAAGTTGCGCGATTGCGCCGCCGATTTCACCGCGTTTCTCCGCGCGATCGAGCCGCTCGCGCCAAAGCTCCAGGTCATCCTCGTGCAACTGCCGCCCTCCTTTTCACCTAGCGACGGCCGCGGAGCACTGCGCACCTTCCTCGAGCAATTGCCGCGAGATTTCCGGTTCGCGATCGAGTTCCGTCATCCAGGCTGGCATAGGCCGCAGGTGGTGCGTCTGCTGCAGAAGCATCGCGTCTGCTGGGTCTGGGCCGACACGAGCCCGCTGAACGAGCGCAACCTCGCACCCTTCGAGCTTTGGCCGAACACGACGGACTTCCTCTACGTGCGGCTGCTCGGAGACTACTCAACGAAGTACGCGCAGGATGGCGCACGCCTTCATCACTACGGCAAATTGCTGTGGAAGCGGGAAGCCGCGCTGGAAAGCTGGGCCTTGAAGATCGAACGCCACGTGGAAGAGACGCGCAGCGTGTGGGCATTCGTGAATAATCACTACGAAGGCTTCGCGCCCGAGACCTGTCAGCGCCTGGCACAGCGGCTCGGCTATGATCTTCCCCTCCCCTCGTCTGCCGAAACGCTCTCCGCTGATCCGGGTCAGCTGGAGCTCTTCGAGACACCGACGTAGCGGGACAGCGCGATTGTAGGGCGAGCGCTGCGCCTGCCCGACAAGCACTTCACCGAATCTCCGGCGCGCCGAAATACGGGTGCAGCTGCTCCGGCAGCCGCACCGAGCCATCCGGCTGCTGCCCGGTCTCGATCAGCGCGGCGAAGACGCGCGGCAACGCGAGACCCGAGCCATTGAGCGTATGGCAGAAGCGGTTCTTTCCGTCCGCATCCTTGAACCGCAGGTTCATGCGCCGCGCCTGGAAGTCCTGGAAGTTCGAGCAGCTCGACACTTCGAGATAAGCATTCTGCCCCGGCGACCACGCCTCGAGGTCGTACGTCTTAGCCGAACCGAAAGTGATGTCGCCGGTGCAAAGCTCGATCACCCGGTAATGCAAACCGAGCAGCTGCAGCACGCGTTCGGCGTTTGCGGTTAACGCCTCCAGCTCGTCGAACGACGCCTCAGGCGTGGTAACTTTCACCAGTTCCACCTTGTCGAACTGATGCACGCGAATGATCCCCCGCGTCTCGCGTCCAGCCGATCCCGCTTCACGCCGGAAGCAAGGCGTGTAGGCGACGAACTTCTTCGGCAGCTCGCTCGCGGCGAGGATTTCTTCGCGGTGGAAGTTCGTCACCGGCACTTCCGCCGTGGGCGCGAGGAACATCTCGTTGCTCTCGAGCCCATACATGTCTTCCTCGAACTTCGGCAGCTGCGTCGTGCCGATCATGCAGTCG
>DATHXZ010000693.1:0-2275 GCA_035459405.1 Chthoniobacterales bacterium | reverse complement strand
CATGAACGCAATCGACTGCGCCTGCGCAGCGGCCTGCGAGTGGACGCCGGCTCCCGCTCCAGGAGCCGGCGAAAGCACCTGGGCGACTTCGCTCTCCCCGACCTCACGCAAAACTTCGCAAAAGCACTCGCGCAGGAACTCGTAGTCGCGTTCCGCTTTTTCCATCTCCACCATGCGCGACCTTCGCGCGGGAGCAGCAACGTTGACAATGCTTCGTCCGGTTTTACTTCGCAGCGCACCATCGAGTCTCGTTCCTCTCGGTACTCAATGCGCGTATCGTAACGAATCTTATGATAGCCGATCGACTGGCCAAGCTCCGGGCTCAATCTGAGTCACTCCAGACACTGCTGCTGCGCGCATACGCCAAGTTTCTATTTTTTCGGCCGATGATGGTGAACATGAAGCTGAACGATCGGATTTCAGCGGAAGGTCGCCACGTTGGCTTCGAGCAACTCCGCAACTGGTTGTATTGGGACTTCATCCAAGAGCTCGTTAAGATATGCGCCGACCCCGACCGGCGAGCACCATCAATTCGCAACATCAATGAGGCGCTTGCGAACGCCGATGTTCTTCAGGAGCTCCGTCGTAGCTACGCCTGTCGCACTTGGCCTATCATTCGCCCCGAAGACCGGGAAGCGGTTCGCCAGCTTGAGGAGGAGGACCGCCGCACGTTAGAAGTCGAATTTGACGACACTTTTCGGCGGTTTTGGATGAACGCCGACGCGTTGCTGAACTCTGAAGAACTCGCCGGCTACAGCACGATTCGCAATAAACTGATCGCGCACAACGAGCTGCGTCACACTGCCGGCCGTTACGGCTTTTTCGACGTTCGACTGCTGAAGTTGAAATACGGACACGAACGCAAGCTGCTTGAGAACGCGCGCGAGATTATCGACGCGATCGAGCTGCTAGTCCGTAACTGCTCGTTTTCCTGGGACTCTTTCGTCGACCAAGAGACGCAGGATGTTTGTACTTTTTGGGAGATCGACGGCCTCGAAGAATAAAGTTCGTCGTAACACTTCGCGACTGCGGAAGCTCGAAATCGGCACAAGGACAGAGAAACAGCGCGGCCACGCCAGAGTCTTCAGCGCCCGCACGTGAAGGATTTGTGGTGCGAGGGTCTACTGATCAACGTCGTCGAAGACCGAGCGTGTGCGCACCGACGGCTCGCTTAACGCCGCCTCCGGCCTGTAAGTACGTAGGTAAATCTCCGCGCGAATTCCCGCGCTTCTTCATCAAGCAGACGTGCGGCGGCACGTCGTGCACAACTGCACCGTCTTCGGCCTTCCCGCAGCGTCGCCAAACGCGCCCGCTTTGACTCTGCCGCAGCCGCTGGTATGGCTGCCTCCATGTTCCCGCGCTTCCTCCTCCGATTTCTCCTCACCGTCACCTTCTGTGTCGCCGCGTCGCCGGCGGAACCGCGGTTGCTCACGCCGCAGGATCTTTGGGCGATCAAGCGTGTTGGGACGCCGGCGTTGTCACCGGATGGGCGGCATGCTGTGTTCCCGGTGCAGGAGTGGTCGAACGAGAAAAACAAAAACACCAGCAATCTCTGGACGGTGGCAGTGGCCGGTGGCGAAGTGCGGCGGCTGACCACGGCGGAAACGGCCGAGGACGCTCCGCGCTGGAGTCCTGACGGCACCCGGATCGCGTTCACTTCGAAGCGCGGTGAGAATGAGAACGCCTCGTTCTATGTGATTCCGATCGGCGGCGCCGAGGCGGAGAGAATCCTCGAGATGCCGAGCTCGGTCATCGCGCCGAAGTGGATGCCGGACGGCAAGAGCATCGTCTTCGCCACGGCGGCGATTCCCGAGCTGAGGCGATCGTAAGAGTCGGTCCATGATTGTCGCTGGGTTATCGCCGACAGCCGGCAAAAGGCTGACGAATCATAGGCCGACGCCCGGCGCGTCGAGACTACCGCCCCGTCGCCTGACGAGCGGCGCCGGCTGCGCTCTTGTCGCTCGCTTTTGAGGTATCGACGCGCATTTCGCCTACGCCCACCACCGACATCTTGCGATCGGGGGTGGCGACATAGATGGGTTTCTTCGCGAGGTTCGCCGTGTAGATCAACGTCTCGACCAGCTTGTTGCTCACGATCTGGTTGAAGTACAACGCGACAGGTTCAGCGCCCTCGGGCAGACGCGACCCCTTGCTACTGGTGACGACGAAGCTCTGCGCGAGAGCGTCCACGCGCTCGGCCGTTGTGCCGTCCGCGGAGACGGTGACACGGAAGTGGCCGGCCAGGACCACCTGGTCCGCTTCACCGGTGGCGGCG
>DATHXZ010000692.1:0-9974 GCA_035459405.1 Chthoniobacterales bacterium | reverse complement strand
TCCTCGAGCGAAGCAAAGTCGCCATTCGCCGAGCGTTCGGCGATTGCTGCTTCCATCGCGCCTTCACCGACATTTTTGATTGCAGCAAGCCCGTAGCGAATCCCGTGCGCGCTGTAGCCGGGGACGTTGTCCCCGGCCGCTCTCGAACGTGGTGACGCGACCCCTCGGCCGGGGACAGCGTCCCCGGCTACAGGCTCGGGGGCGAACTTCAAGCCGCTGCAGTTCACATCGGGAGGCAAAATCGGGATGCCCATCCGCTTACATTCGCCGACGAAGACAGAGATCTTATCGGTGTTGTTGATTTCGTTGCTCAGCAACCCGGCCATGAATTCGACCGGGTAGTTCGCTTTCAGATACGCGGTCTGGTAGCTGATCAGGCCGTACGCCGCGCTGTGGCTCTTGTTGAAGCCGTAGCCGGCAAACTTCTCCAGCAGGTCGAAGATCGCGTTCGCTTTCTTCTCCGCGATGTTGTTCGTCTTCGCACAGCCGCCGATGAAGTTGGCGCGCTCCTTCGCCATCTTCTCCTTGTCCTTTTTGCCCATCGCGCGGCGGAGCAAATCCGCTTGCCCTAACGAGTAGCCGGCGAGCTTCGACGCCGCGGCCATGACCTGCTCCTGGTAGATCATTACGCCGTAAGTGTCGGCGCAGACTTCCTCGAGCAACGGGTGCTCGTATTTGATCTTCGTCTGCCCCTTCTTGCGCTTGATGTAGTCAGGGATCAGGTCCATCGGACCGGGGCGATAGAGCGCGATCAACGCGATAATGTCGTCGATCTTCTGCACGTCGAAGTTCTTGCAGAGGCTCGTCATGCCGCCCGACTCGAGCTGGAAGATGCCGATCGTCTCGCCGCGGTTGAGCAGGGCGAACGTATTTTGATCGTCGAACGGGATCTTGCTCAGCGAGAACTCGGGTTCGCGCTCGCGGATCAACGTGATCGTGTCCTCGATCACCGTCAGCGTCTTCAACCCCAGGAAATCCATCTTCAGCATGCCGAGGTCGGTGAGCGGGCCCATCGCAAACTGGCTGATGACGTCCGCGCCTTTGCTGTCCCGGCAAAGCGGCACGTATTCTGCCAGATCGCGGTCGCCGATCACCACGCCGGCCGCGTGCACGCCGGCATTACGCGAAAGGCCTTCGAGCACGAGTGCGTAGTCCCACAACTGCCGCGTGGATGGCTCCGTCGCGATCGCCTTCTTCAGGTCTGGCGTCTTCTCCGCGGCCGACGCGAGCGTGATGTTGAGTTCGTTCGGGATCAGCTTCGCGATTCGATCGGCGTCGCCGTAGCTCAGGCCAATGACCCGGCCGACGTCACGCACCACGCTCTTCGCCTTCAGCTTGCCGAAGGTGATGATCTGCGAGACGCGGCGCTCGCCATATTTCTGGCGCACGTATTCCAGCACTTCCGAGCGGCGGGCTTCGCAGAAATCGACATCGATGTCGGGAGGCGAAATACGCTCCGGGTTCAGGAATCGCTCGAAGAGTAGATTGAACTGCAGCGGATCGATGTCCGTGATGCCGAGCACGTACGCCACCATGGAACCGGCAGCCGAACCGCGGCCCGGGCCTACAGGGATGCCCCGCTGTTTCGCGAAATGGATGAAGTCCCAGACAATCAGGAAGTAGCTGACGAATCCGGTCTTCTCGAGGACGCCGAGCTCGTAATCGAGGCGATCGATGAGTTTGGAATCGACGCGATCGCCGTAGCGCTCGTGCAGCCCTTTATAGCAAAGCTCGCGCAGATATGCTTCGCGTGCTTTGCCTTCCGGCGCAAGGTATTCGGGATAGTTCGTCTTCGTGAAATCGAGCTTCAGGTTGCAGCGCTCCGCGATTTCCAGCGTGTTCGTGATCGCGCTCGGATGATCCGGAAAGAGCGCGCGCATCTCGTCCGCTGATTTGAAGTACAACTCCGGCGTGTAACGCATCCGCCGCTCGTCGTGCACCATCTTGCCCGTGCCGATGCAGATCATTACATCGTGCGCGTCGTGATGGCCGCGGTCAAGGAAGTGCACGTCGTTCGCTGCGACCAAACCGAGGCCGAACTCCTTCGCCAGGGTCGGCAGGACGCGATTGCATTTTTGCTGCGCCTCGATGCCGTGGTCGTGCAGCTCGAGGAAGAAATTCTCCGCGCCGAAGATGTCGCGAAACTCCCCCGCGCTCTGTTGCGCCTTGGCGAGATTATCCGATTGAATCGCCATGTTGATCTCGCCCTTCAAGCAGGCGCTCATGCCGATCAGGCCATCCGCGTGCGCCGCGAGCATTTCCTTGTCGATCCGGGGCTTGTAATGCATGCCCTCGAGATGGGCGTTGGAGATCAGCTTGACGAGATTGCGATAGCCAATCTCATCCTTCGCCAGCAGCGTGAAGTGATACGCCGCATCGCGCATGTTGTTAGGCCGATCCTTGATCGTGCCCGGGGCCATGTAGGCCTCGCAACCGATGATCGGCTTGATGCCCGCCTTCGCCGCCGCCTGGTAGAACTCGATCGCGCCGTAGAGATTCCCGTGGTCGGTCATCGCGACCGCCGGCATCCCAAGCTCCTTCGCCTTCGCCATCAGTTCATTGATCCGGATCGCGCCGTCGAGCAGCGAGTATTCCGTATGCAGATGGAGGTGAACGAAGGAGTCGGATGGCATCTACCGCGAGTATAACCGGCGGGGCCGAAGCGGCAACAAATCACAACATCTTGGGGCCGCCGCTTCTCTGTCATCGCTGAAACGTTGCGCCCAAAGGCAGCCACAGGAATGCCGGTGGATCGCCTAGCTGCGTGCGCACATCGGGCTTGCGCTATCTGCCGCTCAGCGTCGCCCAATTCTGCCGAAATAGTGAGATGCCGACGTGCCGCTGCCCACAGGCCCCACCCCCCCCCTCCTCACGGGTTTGGCCCTTGGCGACAACCATTCCTTGGTCATTCACGTCCGACAAATCCCAGATGGCCCATCCGCAGAAGCCCGGAATCAGCTGTTTCCAAACTAATGGCGCGCCCACCCTCCGGCAGCGTCGCGCTCCCAGAGAATGAACTGATCGTGGCTAGTGAGCGGCGATTGGGGTGCGGCGATGCTTTGCACTCACCAGCGCTTCGCCACCTTGGCCGAGGCGCGGACCGCGATCTAACTGTCCGAAACACCGGGGGGAGCCCAAGGCGTATTCTTTGTCCTTGATGCGATTTTTTGCCTTCTCGATCAGGTCGAAGAACTCTCCGATGTCGATGGGCTTTGTCAGATAAGCATATGCGCCTGCCGCGAGCAGGCGGTCGACCTGGCGCGCGGTAGCATCGGCGCTGATGATAATGACGGGAATGTCAGAAGTGGTCTTCTGTGCTTTCAATTGCGCGAGCACTTCGGAGCCGGGCGTGTCGGGCAGATGTAAATCGAGCAGGATCAGATCCGGTACGCGCGAGCTTGCAAGCGCCAGGCCGACATTCGCATCGCTCGCGGTGATCAGTTCGACTTCCGATTGTTCGCAGAGCAATTGCTCGATGAGGGTTAGGTTGGAGAGATTGTCTTCGATGTAGAGCACCGCGCACTTTTCCTCCGCCGCCTCTGCATCCTGAACTTTGTCGCGCGGCTCAATTTGCGCAGTGGCAGACGCGACCGGGCACTCGGCGCGCGGCAATTCAACCCAGAATGTGCTGCCACGACGGACAACGCTTTCCACGCCGATCGCGCCGCTCATTGCCGCCATTAGTCGCTGGCAAACTGCGAGACCGAGACCTGTGCCTTCGATGCCGGATTGTTCGGCGTCGAGCCGATCGAACGGAACGAACAGACGCGCGAGTTTCTCCTCCGGAATGCCCGGACCGCTGTCCGTGATCAGGATGCGCAACGCCCCCGCGACGGGTTGCACAGAAGACGTCACGCGCCCGCCTTCCGGGGTGTATTTGATCCCGTTGCCCAACAAATTCAGCAAAACCTGTTTGAGGCGCTGCCGATCAGCCAGGACGTGGTGTTCACGCACGTTTGGCACTTGCACCTCAAGGGTAATTGCGTGCTCGCTGGCGAGCGGCCGGATCAGGTCCAGTGTCTCGGCCAGGACGTCGGCCACACAAACCGCTTCGATCGAAAGCTCCACGCGTCCCGCTTCGATCCGACTGATGTCGAGCACCTCGTTGATGAGATTGAGCAGGTGGCGTCCTGCTTTAACGATATGCTCGATGTGGTTCTCCTGCTTGGCGCTAGGGTTCTGTCGTAGCAGGAGCTGGCTGAAACCGAGAATCGCGTTCAGCGGCGTGCGCAATTCATGGCTCATCCGCGAGAGAAACTCGCTCTTGGCGCAATTGGCCGCCTCTGCTTGTTCTCTCGCCTGGCCGGCCGCGTCCTCGGCGCGTTTGCGCTCTTCGACTTCTCTGCGCAAGTGATCGTTCGCGCACGCCAGTTGGGCGGTGCGGTCGGACACATCGTGTTCGAGTTGCGCGCTGTAGCGGTTTAATCGAGCCAGACGCAGGTAGTGGCCGCCGGCGACGCTGCCGAGACCGGCACACGCGATCAGCGCATAGAAGAGTTTCGTCTGATGGAATGGCGGAACGATCTCCAGATGCATGGTCGTTTCAGCCGCACTCCATGCGCCGTTTTTATCCGAAGCGCTGACCCGGAAGGTGTAATTGCCTCCCGGAAGTGCCGTGTAGTGGGCGCTGCGTTGCTGAGTCGGCGTCGACCAATTCTCGTCGAATCCATCGAGCCGATAACGAAAATGCACGCGTTCAGGCGCGCGGAAAGCCGGAATGCTGTACGCGAATTCGAAATGCCGAGTGAAGGCCGGCAAGCGGATCGCCGCCCGCGGATCAACCGAGTGACCGTCCACCGTGAAACTTTCGATCCCCGGACGGCTGCGCGTTGGCATTTCCTTCATGGCGCCGGGATTGATCACCGCCACTCCCCGCGTAGTCGGAAACCAAATTTCGCCGTTTGAGAGTCGCGCGGCGGAAGGGAAAACGCCGCTGTTGCATTCAATGCTCTTCATGCCATCGGCTTTACCGAAGACGACCGGGTGGACACGTGTTGCTTTACCGTCGCATAGATCGGCGAGCTCCTGCTGCGGCACACGCGCGATCCCGCGGTTCGAGCTCAACCAAAAAGACCCCTGCTCGTCCTCCGCGATCCCAAGCACCTGGTCCTCCGGTAAACCTTCCTCACTCGTGATCCGCGCGACCGCATCCGAGCTGTCGATGCGAAACAGACCCTTGCCTGTCCCGGCCCAAACATCGCCGCGCGCGTCCTGGTGCAGCGCGAGAACTTCCTGCGCAATGGCGCCGCCGGCGAGAAACACATCGATCTTTCCATTGCGCAGACGATTCACACCGCCACCGCGCGTGCCGATCCAAAGGTCGCCGTCCCTTGCTTCCAGCAGGCAAAGCACCGTCTCGTTCGAAAGCCCTTCGGCGCGTCCGATGGTGGTGAAATGCTCCCCGTCGTAAACGCTGAGACCGCCGGATTCCATCCCGAGCAGAACGCGCCCCCGTTTATCACACAGGATTGCTGTCACCATGTTGTCGGCCAGCCCGTCGGCTTTCGTGAAAATCTGAAACCGCCCCTCCTTGTAACGCGCAACGCCTTTTGCACCGGCAGTGCCAATCCAAACGCCGCCCTCCTGATCTTCACCCAGGCTGAGCACCACATTGTCTGGCAGCCCGTCATCGCTTCCGAAACTCCTGGCCGTTCCGCCATGGAACCGCGTCACGCCGCCGCCGGCCGTTCCCACCCAGACAGCGCCGTCTCTGGTTTGCAGAATCGGCAGCGCGATCTCGGCGGAAAGCCCTTTCTCCTGATCGATGGTCCCGATGCGCCGTGGTCGCAGGCAAACCAGGCCGCCGCCGTTCTGCCCGAGCCAGATCACGCCATCCGCGCCGGGATAAACGGTCAACGACATGGGGTTCGGCAGACCGTTCGCCTCGCCTAATGAGGCAAATTCCCCGTGACGAAAACGGCTCATACCGCCGCCGTAGGCTGCGATCCACAAGCTGCCTTCCGCGTCGCTCGCCAGATCGGTGATGATGTCGTGGGCGACGCCATCCTTGCGCCGGTAATTCCTCACCTCACCACCATTGACTTCGAAGAGCCCTTCGCCATGCGTCCCGAAATACAAGCGCCCAGATGGCATCTGGCAGATTGCGCGCACGTGCGCCTGGGCGAGCTGCTCCCACGGCGCGCGCTGCACCACGCCGTCCTGGATGAAGTTGAGGCCACCATAGGTGCCGACCCAGACGCGGCCAGTCGTATCCTGGAATACTGCCCGGACGTAGTTGTTGGCCAGCCCGTCAGCCACATTCCACTTTTGCAGGACGCCGTCTTTGTAGCGGCTCAGGCCTTCGCGCGTCCCGATCCAGATAGCGCCATCGCGGTCCGCACATAGCGCGGTCACGATTCCGCTTTGCAGTTGCGCGGCGGGAACGAGAACGCGCAGCCCGTGTTCATCGGCTTCGAAGACACCGCCGCCCGATGTGCCGGCCCAGACACCTCTGCCGTCAGGCCTGCGGATTACCTTCCCGATCGCATGGCGCGAAAGCAGCGGGGTATTGCGGCTATCGAAGACCCGGAACTTCGCCCCGTCGTAACGGACGAGACCCTCTTCGGTGCCGAACCAGAGGTAGCCGTCATCGTCGGAGGTGATGCTCCGGACCGAATTTTGCGGAAGCCCATGCTCGATCTGCCATGACTGCACCGTGTACTCGGCCGAGAGATCAGGCGGCTGCGCAGCGATGGCCTGCGTCGCGCTCCACAACGCGAGATGAAAAAAGAGAACAGCGCGCACCGCTCTCAATCCGTTCTCGGCACGTCTTCGCCTAACGAACTATTGCCGTTGCACAACATGGCATTGCCAGTTCTTCCATCTGGCTCGTGACTTCGCGCAACTCCGCCGTGCGCGCGCGCAGTGCGTCTTCAAAAGCCGCCCGCTGATTGTCCAGGAACCGATGAAGCCTGCGCATTTCGAGCAGATTGGCGATGCGCACCAGCACTTCCGTGTGATCGAACGGTTTCGTCAGGAAATCTGTCGCGCTCGCACGCAGCGCTCGCATCTTCGTCCGCTCGGTCACGTCGGCGGTCAGCACCACCACCGGCAAGAACCCATCGGCAATCTCTGCGCGGACGCCGGCCAGGACTCCGAATCCATCGAGATTCGGCATCATCAGATCGAGAAGGATCAGGTCGGGTTCGAAGCTCTTGCAGGTGTCGACCACCAAGCGCGAGTCGCGGACCGGTTTCACGTTTACATACCCGCTCGAGGTCAGAAGTGCTTCCAACAACGCCAGGTTCGCCGGCTCGTCATCGACGATGAGTATTTTCATCTTGGCGAGCTCCCTCGAGGGCTGCGCCGGTAAGTTATCGTTTTCCATTGTCGATCGCGTGTTGAGCTTGGTTCTCCAGCAGCCGGCGTACCGCCGGGTGCAAAACTACGTCCCAGCGGCGACCCGCGGACGAGGTAGACGCCAAGCCGGAGGGTCAGAAGGGTTCACTCTGGGCGTCCCCGGTTTTTCGGACAATGAATTGGGGAGCAATTTCCTATGGTCGCTTTGGTATAGGTAGTGGCCGCTCATCTGCTCGATCCGGGCTGCACCGAGCCTCGACGAACGGCCATCGGTCTCCCGGCTCTGAGCTAACGGGCAACTCGCTATCTACCCGGGCCGAAGTGTGCGCCCTCCGGCTCTTTCGCTTTATGTGCGAAGGAGCCGGCGCGGTGATTGCGGGTGGCGGACACCCGCCGCTACACCTTCGCTCGTCGGCAAGGCGAACGGCCCCTCCCCCGCGAATTCTCACCCGTCTCGCGCGCTGTCTGATTTGTTGGTTGCACCAGCGGCGGCGCGTTGTTAAGACAGCGCGTGCGGCGGGTGAACCGCAAAAAAGTCGAGCTGGCCGCGCCCACATTGATCTGCCCATGAAAAAACTCGAAGCCATCATCAAGCCGTTCAAACTCGAGGAAGTGAAAGAGGCCCTGGCGGAGCTCGGGGTCGAGGGCATGACCGTCACCGAAGTGAAGGGCTTCGGACGCCAGAAAGGCCACACCGAGATCTATCGCGGCAGCGAGTACACGGTCGATTTTCTCCCGAAGGTGAAGATCGAGATCGTGCTGGCCGACGAGCTGGTCGACAAGGCTGTCCAAATCGTCGTCAGCGCCGCCAAAACCGGCAAGATCGGCGACGGCAAAGTTTTCGTCCTCCCAGTCGAACACGCGGTCCGCATCCGCACGGAAGAGATCGGCGAAAAGGCCGTTTAACGTTTGCGCCGCTGCCTTTCATCCGCCGCTTCGGTCGGCGGAGTGTCGGCGAATTTTTCCTCTTTTTCCTGCGCGCCTGATCAGGCTCGCTTCTGTGCGTCCGTCCTCCCAGCGGACGCCCGTTCCACACCACCAAGCACGCACCCACTGAATGGCCAAAGACACCAAATCCGCCGCTGATGTCAGCAAGATGATCAAGGATCACGAGGTCAAACTCGTGGACTTCAAATTCACCGACCTGCCCGGCAGCTGGCAGCATTTCACCACCACCCTCACTGAGTACAACGAGGAGATCTTCACCGAGGGGCTCGGCTTCGACGGCTCCAGCATCCGCGGGTGGCGCGCCATCAACGCCAGCGACATGCTCGTCATCCCGGATCCGAGCACAGCCTGGATCGATCCGTTCAATGCCGAACCGACTTTGAGCCTCATCTGCACGATCGTCGATCCGATCACGCGCGAGCCTTACGACCGCGATCCGCGGGGTGTTGCCGAAAAGGCCGAGGCCTACCTGCAGAGCACCGGCATTGCGGACACGGCGTTCTTCGGACCCGAAGCCGAGTTCTTCATCTTCGACGAGGTGCGGTTCGGGTACAATCCGAACTCATCGTTCCACCTCGTGGACAGCAGCGAGGGCCATTGGAATAGCGGCAAGGAGGAGTTCCCGAACCTCGGCTACAAGATTCGCGCTAAGGAAGGCTACTTCCCCGTCTCACCTGCCGACACGCAACAGGACATTCGCAACGAGATGTGCCTCGAGCTCGAGAAGGCCGGCATCCCAATCGAGCGCCAGCATCACGAGGTGGCGACGGGCGGTCAGGCGGAAATCGATATCCGCTTCGCGCCCATGAAGCAGATGGGTGACTGGATGCAGTATTACAAATACATCGTGCGCAACGTCGCCAAGCGTCACAACAAGACTGTCACGTTCATGCCGAAACCGCTCTTCGGCGACAACGGCTCGGGGATGCACACGCACATGTCGCTGTGGCGCGAAGGCAAACCGCTCTTCGCGGGCTATGGCTACGCCGGACTGAGCGAGACCGCGCTCTTCTTCATCGGCGGGATCCTGCGCCACGCGCCGGCGCTGACGTGCATCACGAACCCGACCACGAACAGCTACAAGCGTCTCGTCCCCGGCTTTGAAGCGCCGGTGAACCTGGCGTATTCGGCGCGCAATCGGTCGGCAGCGATCCGCATTCCGACCTACTCCGCGAATCCGAAAGCCAAGCGGATCGAATTTCGCACCCCGGATCCAGCGGCGAATCCATACGTCGCCTTTTCGGCTCTGCTGCTCGCTGGCATCGATGGAATCCAGAACCGCATCGACCCCGGCGATCCGCTCGACAAAAACCTTTACGAACTCCCGCCCGAAGAACTCGCGCAGGTGCCGAGTGTGCCGGATTCGTTAGGCGGCGCGATCAAAGCCCTCGAAGCCGATCACTCGTTCCTGCTCAAGGGCGACGTCTTCAATCCCGACTTCATCAAAAACTGGATCGAGATGAAGCAGAAGGAACACGACACGTTGCGCCTTCGTCCGCACCCGTACGAGTTCGCAATGTATTTTGACGTGTAGCCGCCGGCAGCACGTGTGGCGGAGTCTCTGCTGGCCCTTTAGCGGACAATCGAGCTGGATCATGCAAGCTTTCTCGTTTCGGAAAGGCCCGCGTTTGACTCGGCTCGTGCGCCGAGCACTCGTCGCAGCGATAGCCGCCGGTTTCGTCTGCATCGTCTCGGGCCCACCACCGGCATCTGGCGCAGCTCCGACA
>DATHXZ010000691.1:0-2529 GCA_035459405.1 Chthoniobacterales bacterium | reverse complement strand
CGCCGCATGATTTACGATCTCCCGCTGCGCACCGCTGGCGTTCTCGCCGGCCTCTTTCTGCTGCTCGTGAGCGTTCCTGGCATCGTTCTGCCGGGCGCTGTCCGCAGCGCGCTGGCCAAGCTTCCCCGCTCCAAGGTCGGCGGCATCATCCTCCTGACGCTCGCGTTCATCTGGAGCTTCTGGCTGCTGGCGACGATGGAGATGGGCGAGTTCTCCGGCTTCCGGCGGCCGCTCATGATCGCGCTGCCGATCGGCTATGTCCTTGTGCTGCGATTCGTGAACGAATTCCTCGCCGTGCGCGCTCTCGGGATTTTGTTCCTGCTTGGAGCTGAGCCGTTACTCGAAGCGGCCTTTCTGCGATACGAGCCGAGCCGCCTGCTTGTCAGCGTCTTCGCCTACATCCTGATCGTGGTCGGCCTCTTCTGGGTCACGATGCCGTATCTGCTGCGCGATTATATCGCATGGGCCAGTCGCAGCACCGGTGTGTGGCTGTCGTTGAACGCACTGGCGCTGCTCTACGGCGCCGCCATTCTGTTCTGCGCGTTCACGCAGTATTAACTTGTCTAGGACGCGAGGCGGTTATCGAGCCGGTCGGTGAAGCGCATTCTCGTCATTCGCGGCGGCGCGATCGGCGACTTCGTGCTGACGCTTCCCGCGATCAAACTACTGCGCGACGCGTACCCGGACGCGCGGCTGGAGATCCTCGGCTACAAGCACATCGCTGCGCTGGCGGAGAACCGGTTCTATGCGGAGGCGATCCGCTCGATCGAGTATGCAGCGCTCCGGCTTCTTCGCCAAAGGCGCTGACCTGAACCAAGAGCTTTCGGCGTACTTCAGGAGCTTCGACCTAGTGGTCAGCTACCTCTTCGATCCTGACGAGGTCTTTCGGCAGAACGTTGTGCGCTGTGGCGTGGAGACGTTCATCGCCTGCTCATCGCAAATCAAAGGTGGCGAACATGCGACAATGCAATTAGCGCGCCCACTCGAGCAACTCGGGCTGACGCTGCGCGATCCCGCCGCCAGACTCTTCCCTGCACCTGCCGATCGGGAATTTGCGCGCGCTTTTCTGAGCGGCGGCGATCCGAAACTAATCGCGGTTCATCCCGGCAGCGGCAGCCCGGCAAAGAACTGGCCGATCGAGAGGTGGCTCGAGCTGCTCCAGAGTTTCGCGGTAGAGCGACTGCTCGTCATCGCTGGCGAAGCGGATGACAAACAACTCGTCGCTTTAGAGGCAACCATGAGGATGCAAAACATCCGCGTGGCGACAAACTTGCCGCTGCCGCAACTCGCGGCAGTCATTGAGAGCTGTGGCTTGTTCATCGGGCACGACAGTGGCATCTCGCATATCGCCGCGGCCGTCGGAACGAGATGCGTGTTGCTGTTCGGACCCACTGATCCCGATGTGTGGGCACCCGCCGGTGGGAATGTGGATGTTATCTCGGCGAGCGGCAGGTCCCTCGCCGAGCTTTCGGTCGCAGCAGTTCGCGACGTGGCGCAATCTGCGATCGACGATGTGATGCCTACGCGGTCATCCCGAGCCAGCGAAGACGGCGAGGGACCTCACGGTAGCATTCGCGTTTTGCCGTAGCCACCGAGCGCGTTTCGCCGCGTGCTGGGCCGTTAGAATGCACTGCGTCGTGTCACGGCGCGAGGTCCTTCGCCGTCTGCGCGGCTCAGGATGACCGCACATCGGCGGCACACGCCATACGAGTGCAGACGTTACGAGCTGATGCGCATCGGCATCAGCACGTAGAGGAACGGCGTCTGAATCTTCAGCACGCCCGGGCTCATTTCGTCGATCAAATCGAGGAAGACTTCGTCTTCGCTCAGGTTGCGCAACGGCGCCATGAAGAACTCAGGGTTGAACGCGATCGAGAAGTCTCGCCCTTTGTAGGCGACCGGGAGCGACTCTTTCGCCTCGCCGACTTCCGGCGTGTTCGCTGTAATGTCGATGTTGTTTTTGCTGAAGTTAAGCTTGATGGAATTCGACTTGTCGCTCGCGAGCAGCGAGACCCGGCGCAGTGAGTTCAGGAACGTCTCGCGTTCCAGCGTGACGCGCTCCTTGGTTTCGCTCGGAATGACCTGGCGATAGTTCGGGTAATTGCCTTCGATCAGCTTCGAGACGAGCAGCGTGTTGTTCAGGTCGAATGCAATCTGGCCGCTGCCGAAGCTCACCTTCACGTCGCCTTCATCGGTGAGCAGCCGTTGCAGCTCGGTAACGGCTTTCGTCGGAACAATAATGTCGCCTTCATGGCTGCGTGGAAATTCAAGATCGATATCGACCATCGCGAGGCGCCGGCCATCTGTCGCAACGAGCGTGAGCTTGTTATCCTTGAGGCTGAACAGCACGCCGTTGAGGACGTAGCGCGTCTCGTCGGTCGAGATCGCGTAAGAGGTTTTGCGGAGGCCGTCGCGCAGCGCCTTCTGCGGGATGGTGACGTTCTTCGCCCCCTCAAATTTCGGCAGCGGCGGGAACTCCTCTTCCGGCAGTCCGAGAATCTTGAAAAAGCTCTGACCGCTCCGAATGGC
>DATHXZ010000690.1:0-5620 GCA_035459405.1 Chthoniobacterales bacterium | reverse complement strand
TGCGCGCCGCCGAGCTCCGGCAGCGCCACCGGGATCACCGTGCTGACGATGGTGTTGTCGAGACCAGCAAGGATGATCGTGAACAACACGCCGAGCAGCACCAGCACGCCGCTCTGCTGTCCGGAGGAACCCTGCGATCGCATCGTTCACATTGCGCGTGACGCGACGCACTGCAAAACCCGGAACGCGCGCTCTACGCACGGCGCGTGTTGCACCGCCGAGTAGAACGTCCTTGACGATCTAGGACTATCCGGTTTCAATCGCACAGTCCGAGATGATCTGGGACTAAACTGCGACTACAAACATGGGAACATCGAATGCAAAACTTCTCCAGGGCACGCTGGACATGCTGATCCTTCAGGCGCTCCGGCTGGCGCCGATGCACGGCTTCGGCATTGGCCGCCGCATTATGCAATTGGCGGATGATGCGCTGATCGTCGAAGAGGGATCGCTGTATCCGGCGATCTACCGGCTTGAACAACGCGGCTGGATCAAGGGGGAGTGGGGGTTGTCGGAGAAGAACCAGCGCGCGCGCTACTACAAGCTCACCGCGCGTGGGCGCAAACAGCTTCAGGTGGAAGGCGAAAACTGGGAGCGGCTCGCCGCCGCCGTCACGAAGGTGATGCAAGCCGTCTGAGCGATGGAACTGGTGACTAAGCTCTGGTGGCGCCTTCGGGCGCTGTTCGGCAGGTCCTCGATCGAACGCGACATGGACGAGGAACTTCGCGCGCATATTTCTCTCCGCACCGAGGCGAACATTGCGGCCGGAATGTCTCCCGACGAAGCGCTGCGCGATGCGCGTGTGCGGTTCGGCGGGTTGGAAGGAATCAAAGAGGCGTGTCGCGACGTGCGAGGCGCGGGCATGTTCGATGTGCTGGTTCAGGATGTTCGGTTCGCGGGGCGAATGATCAGGAAATACCCGGGGTTGTCGCTCGTCTCGGTGATCGGAATGTCCGTGGCCATCGCTGTCGCCGCGGGGTACTTCGCGGTGAGCAACGCTTTTCTGGACCCAACGGTGCCAATTCCAGACGGGGATCGCGTGGTGTCGCTCCAGAATACAGACGCCACGGGTGAGGGTGGCGATCGACAGAAGGCTCGCGACTTCGTCGCCTGGCGCGACGGGCTGAAGAGGGTGCACGAGCTTGCCGCCTTTGCCACCACTCGGCGCAACCTGTTGCTCGCAGGGCGAGACTTGGAGCGGGTCGACGTCGCGCAGATGACGGCGTCGGGATTCCGCGTCGCGCGAACAGCGCCCCATCTCGGACGCGTGCTCCTTGATGTTGACGAAGGCGCCGGCGCTCCACCGGTGGTCGTGATCGCGCATGACGAGTGGCAGCGGGTGTTCGGCGGAGACCCGGCTATTCTCGGCCGGCAGGTTCGGGTTGGCGCTGATGTTTGCACGGTAGTAGGTGTGATGCCGGAGGGATTCCGGTTTCCGGTCAACCACCGCTACTGGGTTCCGCTCCGGATCCGTCCCGCAGACGCTGACTCTGGTGGCGGCCCTTCGCTGTCCATTTTCGGCCGGCTCGCCGACGGTGCGACGCTGGATGACGCGGAAGCCGAGCTGGCGGTCGTCGGTGCGCGCATGGCGGCCGCGTATCCGGAGACGCACCAGCACTTTCGTCCCCGCGTGATGCCGTACGCCTACCCGTTTCTTGGTTTGGACGACCCCCACGCTACGCTGGCGATCCGCGGTTGGCAGCTTGGTATCGCCCTGCTGCTGGTGGTGGTGGCGGCGAATGTGGCGATCCTCGTTTACGCCCGCGTTGCAACGCGCACTGGTGAGATCGCGGTGCGCATGGCTTTGGGCGCGAACCGGAGACGCGTGATCGCGCAACTTTCTGTCGAGGCACTAGTGTTGTCGGTGAGCGCGGCGGTGATTGGGCTGGCGATCGCGGCTTTCGGGCTCGATGCGCTGCAGGCGCACATCCGCGCGGACGCCAATTCGCAGCTCCCGTTTTGGGTTCGGCTCGGCCTCTCGCCCGCGGTTATCGTGTACGTGGCTGGGCTGGCTATCACCGGCGGCGTGATTGCCGGCATCATTCCTGCACTGAAAGCAACGGGGCTGCGTGTGCACGCCGGTCTGCAGCAGCTTTCGATGCGAGGCTCGCAGCAGCAGCTTGGCCAGATGTGGACTGCTCTGGTTGTTGTCCAGGTCGCCGTGGCGGTAGCGATTCTGCCCTTCGCCGTCTACAACGCCGCGAAGGGCGTGGGGCGCGCGTTCACTCAGCCCAGCTATCCAGCGCACGAGCTCCTGCGTGCGTCCCTCTCGCTCGAGGCCGCGACCGATAGCGCCACGAGCGAAGCGGCCACCGCGGACGCTGACAAGAAACGCTTCCGGCAGCTTGCCGGGGAGTTGTTGCGCCGCGTCGAAGCAGAGCCTGGCGTCAGTGGTGTCGCATTCACGAGCCAGTTCCCGGGAAACGAGCGGCCTGCGCGGATCGAGATCGAGGGGATGCGACAAACAGAAATTCCGTCGCAAACGGTGGAGCCGCAGGGTGCCTCGATCCGCACTGCCGAGATCGAGCCCGACCTATTTAGCCTCTTCACTGTGCCGATCGTCGCCGGACGCGCGTTCCTCGACAGCGATGCGCGCGCGGCGAGTACCGTCATTGTGGACCAGCTTTTTGAGGAGCGGTTCCTGCAGGGAGCGTCCGCGCTCGGCCGACGTGTGCGGTTCCTCAACAAGGCAAATAGCGGCGCGCGTCCCACGGAAGTCGAACCGGGCCCGTGGCTTGAAGTCGTGGGAGTTGTTCCCGCCTTTGTTGCTTCGGGCGACTTCGACGGGAGCGATCCGAGAGTCTATCGGCCAATGGCGCTCGAAGACGCATCCACGCGGCTGCAGCTCGCGGTTCGCGGTCAGCGTGACTCTCTCCTCGATCTCGCTGAGCGCGTGGCTGACATCGCGGCAGCTTTAGACCCCGCACTCGAGCTGGACCAGGTGCAGTGCGCCGCAGACGACGAGTTACAGGAGCGGCGGGCATCGCTGTTCGTGGCAATCGGCATCAGCGCAGTCACGGCCAGCGTGCTGCTTCTCTCCGCGACCGGCATCTATGCGATGATGTCGTTCACCGTGACGAAGCGGCGCCGGGAGATCGGCATCCGCGTTGCGCTTGGTGCGGACGCGCGTCGCATTCTCTCCGGCATTTTCGCGCGGGCGAGTGCGCAGCTGAGTGCGGGCGTGCTGACTGGCTTTGCGCTCGCTTTTGCCGTGGACCGCGCCGTCGGTGGCGGACCGCTGTCCGAGAAAGGCATGCTTCTGCTGCCTGCGGTCGCGGCCTTGCTGATCATCGTCGGCCTGCTGGCGGCGCTTGGACCGGCGCGGCGCGTCCTCGCCGTCCACCCAGTCGAAGTGCTGCGCGAGGACTAGTGCGATGGCGCTTCGGACGGCTGCATCATGTGCAAACGTGAAGCACGACCGATCCTCTCGACCTGCAGCCTGTGACCGTGCGTGAGATTGGCGGCCGCGGCGTGAGATCGGCGCCATCGATACATTCGACGGGAGCCGCGGTCGTCGACATTAAGTCAGCGTGGACACGTGCCGACGGATGAGTGCGTCGTCACGTGTGAATCGACGGCATCGCGCCTGAGGCGGCCTCAGTTCGGCTGCTCGAACGTCGAGACGTTCGCCACGCGCACCCAGCGCCCGTCGCGCTTCTCGTACGTCATGATTCCTGCGTAGACAGCCTTTTCCTCCTTCTCCGTCCCGTCCGCGTTCTTTTGCACGCGTCGAATCCTGGTCCGCGTGATCATCCATGCCATGCTCCCGTCGTCGGAGATGCGGATGATCGGCTCTTCCACGTCGTCCCACTCGTAGTACTTCGCGTCGCGGAAGTACCCGGTGAACATCTTGCGCGTGTCGGCCTTGCTCGACCTGCTGATCTTCCCGCGGCTAACGGAGATGAACTCTTCGGGTGCGTTCTCAAGCAGCATCTCGGCGTCTGTCTTGAAGTGCGCCTCGCGGTCCGATTTGTGGAGGCGCAACAACTCTGCCTTCTCCTTTTCCAGATTCGCTGAGGGATGCGCGCTAGCGCAGACCGCACACGCGACGTAGAGCAGGATGGCTGTTAACGGCTTCACGTATGTTCCTCCACGCCCGCAACGATCGGACGCAGCGCTCGTTCAGGGCGACAAGAATGTGACTACCGAGAGGCGCGGAGTGACGAGCATCGCGAGCGGCGGGACGAATGGCAAAGCGATGAGGCGTCGCGGAGCATGCAAACGCCGCGCTAGGGAACTTGACGAGTAAAGTCGTGACGCTGGCAGAGGCAGCGGGAAGCCGTGCTCGCGCAACATGCGATCTGCTTGTGGTGAGTGGCGTGCGACCGGTAACGAGATACGGGAATGTGCAGGACCGGTTCTAGGCTCCGTGGCCCCGGCTCTTGTGCCACTCGGTGAGCAAGGCTCGTTCACGCGCCGGCGAGAGGCCGGCTTTCAGCGCCGTGCGCCGGTCTTCCGGCAGCGTCTGGAACCAGGCGAGCGTGTCGCGCGCCGTTTCGTCCAGCGGTCGAAACGTCAGCCCTCCAGCGAGCGCTTTCTGGATGCTGGTGCGCGGCATCGCTGCGCTTGCACCCTGCGGTCGAATCCACACCGGCATGTCTGACCAGGCGGCTACGTTCCGCTTCCTCAGAAAATCGGCGTCCGCCCAGGTGAGTCGCGCGTCTGACCTGAGCCCGGTTTTTATGCCGTCGAGCATCTCGCCCATGCCCATCGGCGATGCTGGTCCGGTCGCATTGTAGATGCCGGTCGCGCCGTTCTCGACCATGCGGATCGTCCATTCAGCTACGTCGCGCGCGTCGACGTATTGGACCGGATCAGCGGGCGTGCCCGGCGCTAGCACTTCGCCGCCGCGCGCCATCCGCACAGGCCAGTAGGTAAACCGATCCGTCGGGTCACCGGGACCGACCATCAGTCCGGGACGAATGATGAGCGTCGCGCGGGGAAACCACTTCTCCGCTTCCGCTTCCGACGCCGCTTTCATCGGTCCATACAACTTCGCGTGCGCGGCTTTCTCCGCGTCGGCTGTTACGCTCAGCGGATCTTTGCCCTCGTACTTCGCGAGCGGCGATGTCTCGTCGTTCGGCCTTCTGTTGCTCGCGTAGACCGAGATCGTGGAGATGAAGACGTAGCGCGCGACATTGCCCTTCAGGATCTGCGCCGCATCTCGCACCCACACCGGGACGGCGGTCGGATTGTCGATCACTACGTCCCATTGGCGGCCTCTGAGCGCATCGAGCTCGCCGTTGCGGTCGCCGATCAGCTGCTCGACTCCGTCGGGCAGCTCGCCGGCGCTGGTCTTCCCGCGATTAAACACTGTGACCGCATGTCCACGGCTCAGCGCATAGCTCACTTGGTGCGGTCCGATGAATCCGGTTCCGCCGAGGATGAGGATCTTCATCGATTTCGCCGCCTCTTCCGCTCGCGACGAGCGGCCAGCGAGCATTCCCAAACCAACAGCGCCGCCGGCCATGGCTGAGACTTGGATGAACTTCCGGCGCGTCGTGGTCATGGATTGCACATTAGCTCGGATTCCACTCGGTCTATTCGCCGATTGAGCTGATCGTCATCACGTGTCTACACGAAGCGAGCCGGGACGTCATGAAGGAGGTCCGCCGGGCGA
>DATHXZ010000689.1:0-4373 GCA_035459405.1 Chthoniobacterales bacterium | reverse complement strand
GTGATGGCGCGTCAGATCTGCGCCGAAGGCGGTCGAGTCGCATTGCTCGCACGTGATGTCGAGGAACTCCGCCGCGCGCACGACGAACTCGCCGGGCGCGGTGCTGATGTCGCGGCGGTGCCGTGCGATCTCCTCGAGCGCGCGCAGATCGAAGAAGCGGTGCGGACGGTCGTGCGCCATTTCGGCAGCATCGATGTGCTGATTAACAATGCGGGCATCATCGAAGTCGGACCGCTCGACCACATGAGGCGTGAAGACTTCGAGCGCGCAATGCAGCTGCATCTTTGGGCGCCATTCACGCTGATGTGGGAAGTCATTCCGCACATGCGTGTTCGTGGCGGCGGGCGCATTGTCAACATCACGTCGATCGGCGGCAAGATTGCCGTCCCGCATCTCGCGCCATATTGCGCGAGCAAGTTCGCGCTCGTCGGCCTTTCGGATTCGATGCGCGGTGAGCTCGCGGCGGACAACATCCTCGTCACCACGGTGGCGCCGGGAATGATGCGCACCGGCTCGCACGTGAACGCGCAATTTAAAGGCAGGCACGCCGCGGAATTCGCCTGGTTCGCGACTGCAAACGCGCTGCCGGGCATCTCGATGAAAGCCGAGCGTGCGGCGGCGAAAATCCTCAACGCCTGCCGACGTGGGCAGCCGGAGCTCACGCTGACCGTTGCGGCTCGCGCCGCAATCATGGGAAACGCCGTGTTCCCGAACGTGACCGGCCGCATCATGCGTGTCGTTGGGCGGCTGTTACCCGCGGCAACCGATTCGTCAGGCGACGCGCTGCGCACTGGCGGCGAAAGCCGTTCGCACAAGCTCACGCCCAAGTGGCTGACCGTGCTCGCAGACCAGGCGAGCAAACGCAACAACGAGTCGTTTCGCGATCGGACTGCCGGCGGGTAGGGACGCCGCGCTGCGGCGTCCGAGGCGTGTTGCTCACGCTTCACGTTCGCGCGGAATTTCTCAGCTCGCCGCGCGCGCAAGACATCGCAGCGCGATATCCCTACCTCTTTGCGCGTCGTGTATAGTCGGCGCATGACCGGAAAGCGTCTGTTCGTCGCGATCGACATGCCGGAATCCGTTACAAGTCTGCTCGTCGACCTGAATCCCCACCTGCCGGGCGTCCGCTGGTTGAAGCCTGAGCAGATCCATCTAACCGTCAGCTTCCTCGGTAATGTCGGGCGGATCGCGGAGGAGACGTTGCGCGAGAAGCTCGCCGCAATCCGTTTCACCGCGTTCTTCATGCCGGTCATTGGGGTTGGCTCTTTTCCGGCGAAAGGTCGCCCAAACGTGATCTGGGTCGGCGTGGGAACCGGTCATCCACAGGTTTTCCACGTCTACAAAAAGGTGCAGGAGGCAGCACTCGGCGCCGGCCTGCAGCCGGAGCTGCGTGCGTGGCATCCGCACATCACGTTCGCGCGTTGCCGCGACGTCTCGGCAGAGAAGGTGCGACCATTCCTCAGACAGCACGCAGATCTCGACGCCGGAATGGTGCGGGTGGAGTCGTTTTCGCTCTATTCGAGCATTCCCGGCCCGATCGGCTCGGCCTACACACGCGAGCTGGAAGTTCGCGCCGCCTGACGACGCGCCTGCGTGTGCCGCCGTCGAAGCACGACGGAGACAATACCGATCAGCGACAACGATAAAGCGGCGCCGGTGGTGTCCGCGATCAGGTCACGCATCGTCTCGGCAATCGTCCGCTGAATGCGCGTTTTAAGGAATACATCCGAGAATAGCTCCGCGAATTCCCAGAACAGGCCAATCATGCAAGCGAGCGCGAAGCTGAACAGGTAGCGACCAGCGGCACGGACCTCGCCGAATACTGGCCCGAACAGGCCCAACGCGTGATACAGGAAGTACGCAATCGCCACCCCTCCGGAGAAATGCATCGCGAAGTCGAGCGGCTGGCGGTATGCGCTGCGCGAAAGCACCTGGTGCGCGATTAGAACGGCGATCGGTGCCCACGCCGTGCGCCGTAACAGCATCGCCACCGCAGCTGTCGCGCTAAACTCGCGCACTTGCAGTAGTCGGCGCGAGGATGGCGTCGCGCATGCCGTGGAGGAGCTTCTTGTCAGCCGGCACAATCGTGGCGAGAGCGCCGCGCATCGTCACGCGGTCCTGCTCGACGAAATAATAGGGGCACAACCGCACACGGCCGCGCATCCTCTGCGCTTCGCCGGTTTCGTCAGACCAGTACGGCTGGTCGACAAGCCGTGCCTTGTGGAAGCGCTGCATGATCCGCGGCTCGGTTTCGATCTGCGCGAGCGCTTCATCGATCAAGCGCTGCCACTCGGCTTGAGGCAAATCCTGGCCGACCGACACACCACGACTTCCCCAGCCGAGCGGCGAGAATCCGCTGACCTTTAGCAATAACTCGCGCTCCTTCTGGCTGAGCTTACCGGCCTCACGCCAATCGTGGATCTCCAGGCGCGGAATGACCGCGTGTTGCGGCAGCGGCGTTGGATCGAGCAGCCACGTGTACGGGATGACCTCCTGGAGCGAGCGGAAATATTTGTCGCCCAGCTCACGCCGCCAGAACTCGCGCAGCGGCGCCAGCCAGAACAGCGCGAACCACATCTTCTCCTCGAGATATGGCTTGAACGGCGGTGTCACGCGGACGCTTCCGTCCGTCGCGGCGTCCATCAGCTTGTTCACGGCCGGCAGATTCGGCAGATCGAAGAGCTCGAAGAAGCGGTAGACGTTGCGCCCCGGCGTCGGCTGGTAGGTTTCGGCAGCGAAGACGTCCCAGCGGTGCTCGGCGTCTTGCGCATTCAGCTGCGCAGCGACCCAGTTCATCTCCGGCCGATACGTCGCTGCTTCTTCGGAGACGACGATGTCGCCGCCCTCCGGCAGCAACGACTTGAATCCGGCGAGCATCCCGCTGTCACCGCCGATCACATCGGAACCGTGCGACGCATATGTCTGATTCAGCCACGCAGTCAGCCCGATGCCGCCCGGCACCGAGTCGATCTCAGCGATGATGTAGCCGGTGTCGGTCAGCACGAGATCCGGCCGGATCACCATCGGCAGCTGGTCGCGGAACTGCTTCTGCCGCGAATACTCCACCAGCTCGGCCGGCTTGCCTGCGTCGAGATAACGCGCAACCCAGGCCGGCTGTTTGCCTTTGACGCTCTGGTGGTAGAGCTGATTGCAGGCGCGCTGGAAGACGAAGAGCTGGTGGCCAAGCCGTTCGAGCTGCGTGGCGAATCTCGGCTCGATGGCGAACGGCTCGGGCGAAAGAAGGAAATCTTTCTCTGCAAACAGCCCTTCCGCGGGATATGCCGCGCGCAATCTCTCAAGCGTCGCGGCCTCGGTGCTCACACTGCTCATCGTCCGGCCGCGATCCGCTTGAGCGCCATCTTCACCAACTCCTCCGCACCTTTGATCTCCGGCTGTTTGTCCTGCAATTCACGCACGGTCTTGTGCGCGTCGACCTGCTTGTAGCCAAGGGCGATGAGCGCCAGCACGGCTTCATTTGCCTGTTCCTGTTCAGGACTCGGCGCGTGCGAAGCGCTGGCCGCCTCCCACGCGGCGGCAACGCCGACCTTGTCTTTCAGCTCCAGCACAATCCGCTCGGCAGTCTTCTTGCCGAGCCCGCTGATTTTCGAAAGCGAAGGGACGTCGCCGTTCACGACCGCGGCTTTGAAATTGTTGACGCTCATTCCGCTCAGAACGGCGAGCGCGAGCTTGGGGCCGATGCCGCTAACGCTGTTCACAAGGAGCCGAAACAGGTCGCGCTCTGCCGCGCTCATGAAGCCGTAGAGAATTTGCGCATCTTCGCGCACGTGCAGATGCGTGAGCACCTGGACCGCTTGCCCGACCGGTGGCAGGCGATCATAGCTCGAGAGCGGGATCAGCACCTCATAGCCCACGCCGCCCACATCGACGGTGGCCTGCGTTGGCAACGCCGCGACGAGCTTCCCGGCGACGAAGGTGATCATGTGTGCAACCCGTAACAGTGCCCTCGTAATCCGCAACCACCGCGCCGCTCAGGACGGTTTCAGCAGCAGCGTGAGCTCGACTCGTTTGAAGTTGGCTGTGTTAACGCCCTGCGCCCGGAAGGTTTTCCAGCCCGGCGGGAGAGTCGGATACAGCTCTGCCGCCATTTGAGTCGGCAGCACAACGAAGCGGGGCCCCGTTTTATCCATGAACGGCTGCACCGCGTCGTCGTCGAGATCGGACATGAAGCCATCGATGTGCTTGCGGAAATACCAGATGAGGCTCGGCTCCTTGTAGTTCACGGCACCGAACTCCATCTCGCGGGTGAGATCCGCACGCGCGGCACGCACCAATTGCAGCGAGGGCGAGTAGCGCGCGGCGATCGGAGTCGCGGCGGCAATGAGGAGCGCGACCGCGATTCCCCCGAGCGCCGC
>DATHXZ010000688.1:0-10450 GCA_035459405.1 Chthoniobacterales bacterium | reverse complement strand
CTCGCCGTCGCGCCATTGCATTTTCAGCATCTGGTTGAAGTCGCAATCGAACACTTCGCCCTGCCAGCTGACGTTGATCGTGTTGCGGCACATCAACCCGTCAACGGTCGACGGATTGAAGTTGTCCATCAGCAGCTCCATGTATTCGGCGAGCTTGTTGTTGTTCTTGAGATATGACGCGAAGCGCGAGACTGGCAGGTTCGTGATCGTGTAGAGGCTGTTGAACTCGATACCGAAATGCTCGCGCAGCTCCTGTTTGTAGTCGGCTTCGAGCTCCGCTTGCGGGCCGGGCAAAAACGCGCCGTTCGGGTTGTAGACCAGATGCAGCGGCAGCTTCGGATTTGTGGCGTAGCCTAACGAGTTCAGAAGCTGGAGCGCCTTGATGCTGGCGTCGAAAACACCGTCGCCACGCTGGGCATTCACGTTGTCCGGCGAGTAGCACGGCATCGACGCCACGATTTCGACTTCGTGCTCCGCGAGGAACTGTGCGTAATTCTCGAAGCCCGGCTCGAGCAGGATGGTGAGATTGCAGCGATCCATCACGTGCCGCGGCGGCGTCAGGCTCTTCACGCGCTCCACGAAGTAGCGGAAATCCGGTATCATCTCGGGTGCACCGCCGGTCAGATCAACGGTCGGGATATCCGTCTCGGCCAGCCAGTCGACCACGCGATCAACCGTCTCGCGCGTCATGATCTCCTTCCGTTTCGGGCCGGCGTTCACGTGGCAATGCACGCACGTCAGGTTGCAGAGCTTGCCCACATTCACCTGCAGAACCTGAGTGCGCGTGTGCCGTAGCGGCAGCGCATGCTCCCTAAGCTTGTCGGCGAAGCGGTTCACGAGGTGAGAGTACTGCCAGTGCCGAGATATTCCACGACTTCCTGGCACCGCGGATTCTCAAGCAATGCATCGCAGCACGCCGTTTCGGCGACGGTGCCTGCGCCATCGCGCACACAGATGCACGCCAGCCAGTCCGTGACACGTCGCGCCTGGCCGATGTTGTGCGTGACGAGCACGATCGTGTGTCGCTCCTTCAATTTCAGAATCAACTCCTCGATTGCGGCGGTTGACTTCGGATCAAGAGCGCTGGTCGGCTCGTCCATCAGGATCGCTTCTGGCTGGCTGGCGAGGGCGCGTGCGAGGCAGAGGCGCTGTTGTTGGCCGACCGAAAGCGCCAGCGCAGAATCGTTCAGGCGATCGCGCACTTCATTCCACAGCGCGGCTTCGCGCAAAGCACGCTCGGCGACTTCCGCCAATACGCGGCGGCTCAACCGCCGCAAACGCCGCACGCCGAAGAGCACGTTCTCAATGATGCTTTTCGGGAAGACGACGGGTTGCTGGAAAAGAAAACCGATCCGCGCACGGAGCGCGTCAGGATCGACGGATGGATCGCGCACCGATGTTCCTTCGAAGCGGATGTCGCCGCTGACGCGGATTTCCGGCGTGAGATCGGTCAGCCGGTTCAGGCAGCGCAGAAAGGTGCTCTTGCCTGCGCCCGATGGGCCTATGATGCCAAAGACCTGACGCGGCGCGATAGAAACGTTCACGTCGCGCAGGAGCGTCTTGCCGCGCGCGGTGACGTTCAGGTCGGTGACCCGAAATACGGTGTCAGCGGCGGCGGTGGTGCTGTCGGCGATCGCCGGTCTATGCATGAGCTTCGTCATGTAAGCGCAAGCGGAAGGGCAGGGCGATCATGCTCAACGTGAATACTAGCATGAGGAGGACGAGTGCGGAGCCCCAAAGCTTCGCGCCCACGCCGGGATCGAACGAGTCCTGCGCAAGGATGAAGATGTGGTAGGGAAGCGAGAGCACCGGACTTTCGCGAATGCCGCTCGGCAGACTCGCACCGGCGAAGATCGTAGCCGTGAACATGATTGGCGCCGTTTCGCCAGCGGCACGCGCGAGCCCGAGCAGAGAGCCCGTGATGAGGCCGCTCCAGGATTGCGGCAGGATCACCGACCAGATGATTTGCGACTGGCGCAGGCCCAGCCCGGTAGCGGCTTCGACGTATTTGCGCGGCAGCGCGCGGATGCGCTCGATCAACGAGACCGTCACGGTTGGCAGAATCATCAACGCGAGGAGGATTCCGCCGATCAGCCAGGACTTCCCCCAGCCGAGAAACTTCACGAAGACGATGAAGCCGAAGATGCCGAACACGATCGAGGGGATGCCGTTGAGGGTGTAGAGGAACAGGCCGAGACGCGAGCGCGCGGATTCGCGGCGCAGGTAAACGGCTTGCGTAAGCGCGAGAGCGGTAGCAATCGGCGCGCAGATCACGAGCGCAGCGCAGATCAGGATCAGCGTGCCGACAAGGTTGTAGAAAATGCCGCCCGCCGAGCCGACCTGTTGAATTTGGTCGGTGAAGAACGTCCAGCTCAGCGCGGGGATTCCGCGTTGCGCGATGACGAATACGAGGCCTACGAGAAGACCGCACGCAAGCAACGCGCACAACCCGCACAGAGCAGGGAAGATGATGTTAGACGCTCGGCGCATACTTCGTCTTTCGCTGCCATGCCCCGGCGATCGTCGCGGCGAGCACCATCGTCATCAGTATCAATGCCAGCCCGACCATCGCGCCCCAATGCAGCGGATCGCCATACGCGATGTTCGTCTCAGACCCGCCGAGTTTGCTTGAAAGAGTCTGACCAGCTTCGAGCCAGGCGCGCGGCGAGAAGATGTTCGCGGGTAGGTTGTTGTCCTGGCGACCCACAACGAGAAACACCGCGATCGTTTCTCCAAGCGCGCGACCGAGACCAAGCAGCAACGCCGCAACAAGCCCGCGCGCAGCTTGCGGCAAAGCGATCCCGAGCACCGTCTCGGTGGCGGTCAGGCCGAGGCCGCGTGCCGCACGGCGTTGCTCGGCGGGAACGCTTCGCAATGCGTCATCGGCGAGCGTCATGACCGTCGGCAGAATCATCACGCCGAGCAGCACGCCCGCAGTCAGCAGCGTATCGCCGCTCAGCAGATCGAACCGAGCGAAGAGCTCATAGATCCAGTCGCGCAGCAGCAGGATGCCGATCAATCCATATACAACCGACGGCACACCGGCGAGCAGTTCGACAGTAATCTTCACCGCAATACGCAGCCGGCCGGGCAGAAACTCGGACGTGAAGATTGCAGCGCCAATGCCGATCGGCGCCGCGAAGAGCAACGCGATCAGCGCGACGCTGAGCGTGCCGTAAATCATCGGCAGCGTGCCGAACGCTTGTGCGCGGTAAAACCACTTCGAGCCGGTGAGATAGCCGAGACCTTCGTGCTGCCAGACAGGCAGACTTTGGACAATGAAGATGAGTGTAAGCGCCCCGACGGACAGCAATGCGAGCGCGGTGAACGCAAAGCTGGCGATGCGCGTCAGGCTGAAAGCCGGAGCGGCGGTATGATACCGCCGTTCCAAAGCGGCGACATTCACGGTTCCGCGCCGCCCTTCAACTGCTCCAGCGCGAGATAACCGTGCTTCTTCACCAGCTCCTGCCCGCGTGGCGAAAGCATGAAGTCGACGAACATCTTCGCATCACCCTGCGGCTCGCCATTCGTGATGATGAACAACGGCCGACTCATCGGATAGCGGTGGTTCGCGATGTTCTCAGGTGTCGGTAGCACCATCTCACCGGCGTCATTTTTAATCCCGAGCGCGAATACCTTCTGGTTGTCGGCCCACGACGACGAAAGCTGCGAGATCGCACCGCGGGTGGACGAGACCTTGCTGCGCGTTTCTTCGTTGCCGCCGACTTCGGGGAAGCTCACTTGCGGGGCCTTCGTCGGGTCGCCATAGAGCCAGTGGGCGAAAACTTCCCACGTGCCGCGGCCCGGCTCCTTGTTGAAGAACGCAATGCGTTGCGGCTTACCCCCGACGTCTTTCCAATCAGTGATCTTCCCTTCGTAGATGTCGCGCAATTGCTCTTTGCTCAGAGCCTTCACTCCGCCATCCCACACGTCGCGCGACACAATCATCGCCACCGCATCTTCGCCGATGTGGATCGGGTTGAAGTTGACCTTCGGATACTTGCCGCGATCCGCGTCGCTGATCGGCTTCGAAGACATACCGATTTGAACCAGTCCATCACCGATGCCGGAAATCCCGCCGGAGCTGCCGCCTTGTGTGTCGACCTGAATGTCCATGCGTTTCTCAGCACGCAGGATTTCAGCGCCTTCCGCTACCGGCAGATTGACGGTGGTGGAGCCATTGATCTTGAGCGTCTCCGCGCCGCCAGTGATGGCGCCAGCGACAAGAGTGAGGAAAAGGACCGTGGAGCGTTTCAAGGAAGAAAGAACTCAGAACATGACCTGAAGGCGGACGATCACTTCATCGAACTGATCCTTACCGAAGCGGGGATTCCGCTCGCGAAAGTCGGACCAGGTGTGGATGTAATTAGCGAGCAGCTTAATGTCGTCGCCTTTCAGGTAGTAATTTACGCCAGCAGTGATCGAATAGATGTCGTCGTCGGCAAGTTGATCAGGATCGAAGCCTTCCCACTTCGTGACGAGCTGAAGCTTCTTCGGCAAAACGAAGTAGCTGCCCTGAATGTAGTAGCCGTCGGCGCGAAAGGGCGCGAAGCGCGGCGCGATGTTGTTGACCACGCGAGTGTCGACCCGCTGGTTAATGTATTCCCCGAGGAGGTCGAACGGACCGAGGCGGAAGGCAGCATCGACGCCATAGGCGGTGCGTTCTCCTGCGGACGGCAGAGAGAATGAAGCCAGCGAACCATCCGAGGCTTCGCGCAGCGCGCCCGAAATCGTGGTGCCGCTTTCGTCGCGGCTGGAGAGTCCGTTCACGCCGACACGCAGAGTGGCGTCCTCATTGAGGATCTTGGTGCGCAGCGCCTGCACTTCCAGACGGCCGACATACATGAACTCGTTATTGTCGTTTACCGTGATGTTGCGCCCGGTCCCATTGAAGACGCCAGCGTAATAGGTGAGCAGGTCCTTCTGCTCCGGCCAGAAGCTCGTGAACGGTTTACCCCAGATCTGCACACCGATCTGGCGCTCCGCCGTCAACGCTGTTGTGACGAGGCTGCGTTCGTTGGTGAAAAGCTTCGTGTCGGAAGTGATCTGTTCCAGGCCGAAAGGTGCTTTGTATTGCCCGACCTTTACGTTGAACTCGGGTATGGCGCGCCAATTCACGAAAAGATCCGTGGCGCCGAAAGATGTGCGCGTGGAGTTCGAGCCGAGCGTTGCTCCGCTCGGATCACGAATGGTTAAGCCAATGTCGGTAAGGGCAAACTCGCCTTCCAGTTTGAACTCGAACTGCTCGGCATAATCGCCGCTGACACCGATCCGGGCCCGCCGAATACGGAAGCGATCTTTGATCTCGTCCGCGCCGCTGCCGAAGCGGCCCTCGAAAGCGAACACATCGCCTGCTTCGAATTGTGTCTGAATGAATCCACCCAAGGTGAGCTTCAGCTCGGAAGCAGCAGCGAAGACGGGCGCTGTCTTCTTCTCTTCCTTGGCGGGCTTGCTTTCGACAACGCCCTTGGCGTCTGACGCTGCCGCAGGCGAAGCGGGCGGAGATGCGGGAGCCGTGGTGGCTGTTGCCGTCGCGGTCTTCTTCGCTTTCAGCGTACTGACTTCGCGCTCCAGCTCGGTGTTGCGCTGCTGCAGCAACTGCACCGCGCGTTCCAATCGCTCAAGCCGCTCAGAATCGGAGGTCTGCGCGATCCCGGCAGAGACGAGAAAAGGAAGTGCAAACGCGGCGGCGAGAAGCGGCTTTATCATATGCGCGCACCGGCATATGAGAGGCGCGCTTCGATTGCAAAGCAAAATGCGAAAATTATTCCGGCAGGCGGTCCATCCGGAACGTACAGCAACCGAAATCGAGCGTCAGCCCTTCGCGCGCGATGCGGCGACGCAGCTTGCGGGAGATGGAATACTCGCGACGAGGCCCAAGCGCCCGCACCTCGACAATGCCCGCGCTCTTCAAAACCGCGAGATGCTTGGAGGTATTGTATTGCGAAATGGCGAGCCGCTCTGTGAGCTCGTTAACACTGAAGTCGCTGTCCAGCAGCGCCTTCACGATGCGCTGTCGTGTGCGATCGGCGAAGGCTTTGAGCACGTCCGAGCAATCCGCCGCGGGCATGCGGAAAATCTGACGGCATTCAGCGCGACAACAAGCGCGGATCGCTTGCGCCGCTCAATCGGACAAACGCGTGAGCGGCTCCGACGACTAGCAGCAGCTGCCGCCGTCGCAGCATTGCGATGCTTCAGTCGTTGCTTTGTAGTCCTGGCCCTTGGTCTCTTTCGGGTGGCGCAGCGCAGTGCGGGAGCAATCGAACGGCTTCGCCTCCTCGAACGGCACAGGCGTGAGCGGCTCGATGAACTCGAAGAAGTCGGCGTAAGGCGCCTTGCGGTAGATGTTGTAGGTCTTGTCGCAAACGGCGTAACGCCGGCCGCGTTCCATGCGGTGGTTGTCGTCGTCGAGGACCTCGCGGAATGGACCCTTGTAGATGACGGCCTGGTTGCGCTCGACGCACGGGCCTTGTTTGCCCTTGAACGCTTCGATCGTGACGGAGCGGAATTCGATGCCTTCCACCGTCTGCCATGGCTGCTCGTCGCGCTTCAGAATCTGAACCCCGTAGAAGCCGGCATCGCTGAACGCCTGCAGGAATCCTTCCTCCGTCAGTGCGCCGGAAATGCAGCCGCTCCAGAGCTCCGGATCGTTCTGCAAATGCTCGGGCGATTCTTCATCGCTCACGATGTCGGAAATGACCGCGCGGCCGCCGATCTTCAGGACGCGGAAGATTTCCTCGAACAGCTGCCGCTTCGATTTCGCTTCGACCAGATTCAGCACGCAATTGGAGACGACCACGTCGACGGAGTCGCTCGCGACGAGCGGGTGTTTGACCCGGAGCTCTTGCGCAATCTCGTCCGCACGCAGGAACGAAGCCGCATCGGTAATCGGTCGCGCCTTCAGTTCCTGGTCGAGCTTATCGAGATCCAGCGCGAGGTCCTGGATGCGCCCTTTGCGGAACTCGACATTCGCGTACCCGACGCGCTCGGCAACCATCGGCGCGTTCGTGCGCGCGACGTTCAACATCTCGTCCGTCATATCCACACCGATGACCTTCCCCGAGGCGCCGACGACCTGCGCGGCGATGAAGCAGATTTTTCCCGTGCCGCTCCCGAGGTCGAGCACAGTTTCGCCGGGCCGCAGATATTTGCTTGGATCGCCGCAACCGTAATCGCGTTCGATTACTTCCTGCGGGATGACCTTCAGATACTCCGGATTGTAGTCGACCGGACAACACAGCTTCGCCTCCTGCGCCTGAGCGCCGGCGGCGTAGCGTTCTCTCACTGCGGTCTCGGCGTTCAATGTGCTCATAGGGGAAGACTCAGCTGCGGTTGATACGCCTGCAAGACTATGCCGGACGCGCGGCCGAGTGAACACATTTCGCAGCGGCACGCGATCACGTTTGCCTTGCCGCGTTCGCGCAGCCTGCTCCTATATCGCGAGATGAGCGGCCTGCGCCTCGGAGTGAACATAGACCACGTCGCCACGTTGCGGCAGGCGCGCTATGCCACGACGCCCGAGTCGAAGAATGTCGAGCCCGATCCGGTGGCGATCGCGAGCATCTGCGAACGTGCCGGCGCGCATGGGATTACGGCGCATCTGCGCGCCGATCGGCGTCACATTGTTGATCGCGACATCGAGCGTCTGCGCGAGAGCGTCATGACGAAGCTGAATCTCGAGATGGGCAACACGCCGGAGATCGTGGACATCGCGCTGCGCGTCGTGCCGGATGAGGTGTGCATGGTCCCGGAGAAGCGGGAGGAGATCACAACCGAAGGAGGGCTCGATCTCGTCGCCCATCGGCGCGAGCTCAAACCCACGATCAAGCGGCTGCACGCGGCGGGGATTCGCATCAGTATGTTCATCGATCCGGTGCGCGAGCAGGTCGACGCGGCATCGGATCTCGGCGCGGAGATCGTGGAGCTACACACCGGCAAGCTGGCGAACGCATTCACCGAAAAGTTCGAACGTCAGGAGCTCGATCGTCTACGCGAAGCAGCAATGCGCGCGGCAAACTTCAATCTCCAGGTGAACGCCGGACATGGCATCAACTACCGCAATATCGCGCAGATCCACAAAATCCCGCACCTGACGGAGCTGAATATCGGCCACTCGATCGTGTCACGATCGGTGTTCGTGGGCTTCGAAGGGGCTGTTCGCGAGATGCTCACGGCGATGCAGGATTACGCCGGATGAGCGTCCTCGGGATCGGCGTCGACATCGTTGAGACCGCGCGGATCGAGCACTCGCTCGAGCGATTCGGCGCACGTTTCCTCCACCGCGTGTTCACGGCTGGCGAGATCGAGTATTGCCAGTCGATGAAGTATCCGGCGCGGCACTTCGCGGCGCGGTTTGCCGCGAAGGAAGCGGTCTCGAAGGCTTTCGGCACCGGGATCGGAAAGTCGATGGGGTGGAAGGACATCGATGTCCACCGAGAGGGAAGCGGGCAGCCGTTTGTCGTGCTCGAAGGCGGCGCCAAGCAAGTAGCCGCCGAGCGGAAGGTGTCGGCGGTGTGGATCAGCCTCAGCCACACCGATCACAACGCCGCCGCGATGGCGGTGATCGAAACCTAGTGCCGTTAGATTCGAATGCCGGCTGGCGCGGTGAGCGCCGCGTCGCTCACGTTGCCCGTGTTGCGCGTAGCTGCGGGCTCGAAGAGTACGACCTCGCATTCTTCGTCCGCCACGGTGCGATGCTCCACGCCATGCGTTACGACGAGAAACTCGCCCGGCGCGAGCTCCACAATTCGATCACGAAATTCCACCCGCATGCGCCCGCGCCAGACGAAAAACATCTCGTCTTCGCGCTCGTGCTGATGCCAGACGAACTCGCCTTTGAACTTCACGAGCTTCACTTCCTGGCCGTTCAGCTCCCCGACGATTTTCGGCCGCCAGTGCTCTGAGAAGGACGCGAACTTTTCCGCGAGATTGATCTTGTTCATCGGGACGGGAAATTTACCGCTGCGATCCGGATGAGCGAAACGCCGCGCCGATCGCGCCGACGAAGTAGAAGAACGAAAGCAGCAGAAACAGAATGTTCACCGCGCGTGCGAATGGCGGCGCGCCTTCGGGCCAAAGCTGACCGAGCAGCACGATGCAGTTCAGGACAACAAGGATAATCAAAACACCGGGCCGCGTGCGCATGCGTACTTGTACGAACATCCGCGACCCACGGAAGCGAAAACCGACGTTCTACCGCGCAGGAGCGATCCTCACCAGGACCACTCCGTGCGCTGCGACGGAAGCTTCAAAGCGATCCGCAAATTTGCCGATATCCTGCTGCCGCCACAGATCTCGCACCAGCTGTGTTCCGGCGACCGCAATGTCGGACCAGCGAACCGTGACCCTTCGTTCCTTCTCGCCTCGATTGAACAAGCCCACGGCCCACGAGCCGTCTTCCAGCACCTTTGCGTAAACCTCACCGCGCCCGCTACGCGCGACGCGTGTCGCTTGTTTGCAGAGCGGGTCCTGATTGACGGCGAGCACCTCGTCGTTCGTGAGGAGGTTGAGCGTGAATGCGTCGAGCTTCTCCATGTCGCAGCCGAGCAGCAGCGGAGCCGATAGGAGAGACCAGAGGCTCACCTGAGTGTATTGCTCGTTAGGCGTGAGCTTTGTCCAGCGTGGTTTGCCCCAGCCGATCTCGCCGACGAGGAGCATGTCCGGATCGTTGTAGCTGCCCGGCGCATTGAAGCGCGCCCAACGATCGCGGGAGAATCCGATCTCGCTGACATCGTCCCATTCGTCCTTCAGATCGCCGGAGGTGCGCCAGGCGTTCGCCAGCTGCGAGATCTCTCCCGCGTCGGTGAACGGCGCATTGTTCGACACAGTGAAAACGATATCGCGGCGAGCCGCACGCATTTCCCGGCTCATCTCTGCCGTGTGCGTCACGTCGATCGGTACCCAGTCGTACTTGAGATAGTCGATGCCCCATCGCGTCCACTGCTGCACGTCCTGTCGCACGAACGAATGTTTGCCGAAGGTCCGCAGCTTCTTCGAAATCTTGCCGCGGCTCTTCTCTTTCGCGCGTTCGTTCAGCGGTTTCAGCCACGCGTAGTTCTCCATCCACGACTCGTGCTTCGGATACTTGAACTTGAAGAACTCCGTGTGCGTCGCGGCGCGCAGCCACTCGGTGCTGCCATCCTCGTGATCGGCTGACGAGCCGATGTGACCGAGAAAGCTGGTGCGCCACGGTGTCGAGTAGACGCCGAGCTTGAGGCCCTTTGCGTGCACCTCATCAGCGAGTCTTTGCATGTCCGGGAACTTTGCGTTGGGCATGATCGCGTTGAACTCGCCGCCACGGACGCCTTGCCAGCCGTCGTCGATGTTCACGTACGACCAGCCGTGGTCGCGCAGCTGATTCGCGACGAGTGCATCGGCTGCTTTGCGCACCTTCTCCTGCGTCACGCGGCCCGCCCAAATGTTCCAGCTGTTCCAACCCATCGGCGGCGTC
>DATHXZ010000687.1:0-7538 GCA_035459405.1 Chthoniobacterales bacterium | reverse complement strand
CTTTGCGTCACCTCGAAGCGGCGCACCGGCTTGCCCGTGTCAGTTGTCTCGTAAACGTAAGTCGGCATATCGGAATCTACTCGCCCACGCGCTGTTCCGCCTTCGGTTCAGCAGGTTTTTGCTTCGGCGCGTCATCCGATTCCAACCACTCGGTGTGGAAGATGCCCGGCTTGTCGACACGCTCGTAGGTATGCGCGCCGAAGAAGTCGCGTTGCGCCTGGAGAAGGTTGGCCGGGAGCCGCGCCTGACGATAGCTGTCGAAATACGACAATGAGGCAGCGAACGCCGGCACCGCGACGCCGTGCGTGACAGCCGTCGAAACGGCGAGTCTCCAGTTCTGCTGTCTTTTTTCCAGGATCTCGGTGAAGTAGCGGTCGAGAAGCAGATTCGCGAGGCCGCGTTCCCGCTCGTAGGCCTCGGCGATACGGTTCAGAAACTTCGCGCGGATGATGCAACCACCGCGCCAAATTGTAGCGATGTCGCCAAAGCTCAGGTCCCACTTGTACTCGAGGCTGGCGGCGCCGAGCAGCTCCATCCCTTGCGCGTAGGAGACGATCTTCGATGCGTAAAGCGCCTGGCGCACGGCTTCGATCAGCTGTGCACGATCGCTTCCGAACTTGCGCGTGCTTGCCTGTGGCAGGATTTTCGACGCGTGCTCGCGTTCCTTTTTGCGCGATGAGATCACGCGCGCTTCGACGGCGGCGTTAATCGTCGAGATCACGACGGATCGCTGAATGGCGGATTGCAGCGTCCACATGCCGGTGCCTTTTTGGCCGGCTTTGTCGAGGATGACGTCGACCAGTGGCTTGCCCGTATCCGGGTCGATCTTGCGGAAAATCTGCGCGGTAATGTCGATGAGGTAGCTATCGAGCTCGCCGCGGTTCCACTCCGCGAAGATGTCCGCCAGCTCCGCAGCTTCGAGGCCGAGCACGTGCTTCAGAATTGCGTACGACTCGCAAATGAGCTGCATGTCGCCGTACTCGATGCCGTTGTGCACCATCTTGACGTAATGACCAGCCCCGTCCGGACCCATGTAGCGGCAGCACGGCTCGCCATCTACCTGCGCCGCGATCTTGCGGAATATCGGGGCGACGATCTCCCACGATGCACGCGAGCCGCCCGGCATCATCGACGGACCTTTCAGCGCGCCTTCTTCGCCGCCGGAGACACCGCAGCCGACGAAGTGCAGGCGGCGCGGTTCGACGCCGGTGCAGCGGCGTTGCGTGTCGGTGAAGAGCGAGTTGCCGCCATCGATGATCACGTCGCCGGGTTCGAAGAGCGGAAGCAGCTGCTGAATGACGGCATCGACCGGTCCGCCCGCCTTCACCATGATCATGGCTTTGCGCGGCCGGCTGAGCGCACCGACGAACTCCTCGATGGTCCGCGTCGGCTGAATATTTTTCCCGTTCGCTTTGCCGGCTGCGAATTTGTCGGTGACTTCCGCGGTCCGATTGTAGACGGCGACCGAGAAGCCTTTCGACTCCATGTTGAGGACGAGGTTTTCGCCCATCACGGCGAGGCCGATGAGGCCAATATCACATTGCTTCGAGCTCATTTTGAGTATCTCCTGTGTCGCCCTGCGCGCTCGTGCGAAGGCGAGCCTACTTGCAAGAAAAGACGAATGGCAAATTCCATCTGCCAAGTCCTACTGACCGACGCGCCACTCGCAGTACCCGCGGCCACGTTGCCGGTCGAAGTGGGAGGGATCGTGGATTTCTGGGGCGTAGTGCGGCGCACTGAAGATGACGCTGCGATCAGCGGGATCGAATACGAAGCGCATCGCACAATGGCCGAGCATCAACTGCGCGCGATCGCGGAGGAGGGGGCGCGCAGCTTTGCGCTCATGCAGGTGATCGTGCTGCATCGCGTCGGCTTCGTGCCAGTCGGCGAGGCGTCATTGCTGGTGCGCATCTGCTGCAAGCATCGGGCGGAGGCTTTCCGCGCCTGCGTGTGGATCGTGGATGAACTGAAGAAGCGCGTGCCGATTTGGAAGCATCCGCGGTTTTCGGCGGCCAGCGATGTTGAATCGCCGCGAGGCGCGGCGCTGAGGAGCGGATGAATTGGGCCAACCGCTTAACCGTCAGCCGGCTTGGGCTGACGATTCTGTTCGTGGTCGCGTTGAATTCGCGTTGGGAATACGCGCGGACCGCCGCGCTATTCCTGTTCGTGATCGCGGGCATTACCGACTACGTGGATGGCGAGATCGCGCGTCGCTACGGGTTCATCACCGATTTCGGCAAGCTGATGGACCCGCTCGTGGACAAGATCATGATCGCGGCCGCGTTCATCTCGCTTGTGCCGCTGAAAGCGATTCCGGCTTGGGCGGCGACGATCGTGGTGGCGCGTGATTTCCTGATCACCGGTTTGCGGTTACTGGGCGCGACAAAAGGAGTCGTCCTGCCGGCTGAGCGGCTCGGCAAGCATAAAACTTCCTGGCAGATCGTGACGGTCGTGTTCTTCCTGCTGCTGCTCGCGGTGCAGGAATTGGGATACGCGACCGACGATGGCTGGTGGCTGCGCGCGTGGAGCGATGGCGGGCGGGTTCTCGTTTTGGTGACGGTCGTGCTGACGGTCTATTCTGGCCTGGCGTACGCTTGGGCCAATCGCGGCGTCGTGACTACCGACCGATGATGTAGCCCGTTCCTGTGGAACGCGCCGGGGCGATGCCGAACGGGTGAGCCCGGCGAGCAACGCACAGCGCGGCGCGTCCCACAGGGACGCGGCTACATCAACGCCTGCGTTACACGTCGGGTCAGGTCCGACTAAAAGAAGCTTTGCGGAACTTCGACGCGGTCGCCGGGCTGCAGCTTGATGTTTTTCGACGGATCGCGACGAGATTGGCGGACGTCGAAGACCTGCACATCGCTGCCGCGGAGGACGCGCACCTTTTTCTGGTCGGCGAAGTCGTTGAAGCCGCCAGCCGCGTTGATTGCGGTCAGGAGCGTCATGTCTTCCGTGAATCGCACGCGCGTTACGCTGCGGTGATCCTTACGACCGCCGCCGCGTCAACTCCGCAGTTCTTCGACGCGCGTGCAATAACTGTTGAGCAGGTACGTGAAGCCGGACTCAATCGGTACGACCTTGCGGAAGAGTCTGCGATCGCTCAGCCGCGTTGCGAAACGATGCCCAGAAAAGGCCGAGTATCAGCTGGCGAAATGTCATTCGCATCAAAGGGTTCTCGATCTGCAGCAGATCGTCTTCTTACATCGTCTGTAGAGTAGCGATAGCGCCTCGGCCGCTGCCACTTGCGCGGCGCTGCGCCCGCTGGCGCGCCATAGCTGCAGCGCTTGTTGCTTGTATTCGTCGGTGTAGCTCGCCTTCGTGCGAGCTGGCTTGACAATCTGTGTCTTCATGTGGGCTCCTGCGGGTTTTGACCCCACGGCCACTGTCCGTCAAATCAGGGCAACCCTAAAGATCGTGCTGTTGGCAACCAGCTTGTTCGAAAACGCGACGTCACTTGGCGAATGCATCGCGTTCGCAAAACCGGAGCGGCGTGCGCGAAACGTGGCAGCTGTTCTTGACGGCGAAGGAACTGCACGGCCTTAGCGACGCGATCTTTCGCAGCAGTCACCTCGACGTTCAATTCAACTGATACGGATGGATTCGTGCAATTATCGATGGGATCTAACGGTCGAATTTTGTGACGACATGACCTACGATGCGATACGAGAATTCAGCGTCACGTTGCACAAAGTGCTGATCCATGCTGTTGAGCGCTCGATCACTCAAAGCTGTGATGGAGCGACGGCTGTTAAGATCCCTTGCGGAGTTGGTGCTGCAAACGACCGGAAGATCACGTTGCGCAAAGGCTATCAGATCGTCGAAATGCCGTGCAGCGTCGATCAACAGAAGTATCACACGGCAGCCGAAAGCGATCGAACAGCTGTGGACGCTTCGAAACGCCACTCGTGGCTTGCGGGGGTTGATCGTGCTTGCCCAGCCCGACGGTACGTTCTCAATTGACTGCGAACCATACGACGGCTGCGACTTTGCGGCACGAGTAGAGGCTGAAAACGCGCTACGGGGCTTTCCCGAGCCGTGTGGTTTTTATGTCATTCCAATACATCGACGTCACATCTGAGGAGTTTCCGTAGCTGGGCGATTCACTCGACGCGATGCGCGTTGCGTGTAACGCGTGCGAATGCCTTCTTTCGGCACATCCGCTGCCCCAATGCTGTTCCGCGCCTACGACGTCGCGGTTTCCATTCGGCTCAAGGTGACCGCGTGCTGTGCCGGGCGACGCAGAGCTGAGTGTTCACGATTTGGACACGCTGCAGCGCGACTGAGAAGATGCAAGCTTGAGGACACTGTTTGTAATTGTCGGTGGTGCGCTCGGCGGGTTTGCACTCCGAGCGGTGCTGGCATGGGCACTTCAAGCGGCGTTGCGGCGCGAACGCCGCGGCCTGCGACCATTCGTGCTAAGTCGAGATGCCCGCGCGCTCGTGCCTGAAACGGCTTCGAAACAGACAAACATTGGTTCTGAGCGAGAATAGCAGCCACGACTTCATGCGTAATCGTGGCAGAACTGGACTGTCATTCCGGCGGTAGGCGCCTTTTACCTGCCCGCCCACAATTAAGAAGGCTAATCCACACGCGACGATTACAGCAGTCGATGGCTCTGGTATTACCGCCATCTCCATGCCGGCGAATGCGCTTTCGATTGGTTCGCCAGCACCTTGGATTGCAGCGGACTGACCCGTCACAAACATCGTGTAGAGACTTGAGTCGCCTCCGAGCTCAAGCTGAAACGGATGCTGCCCGATGTCCCCGTTAACGCGCTCCGGGCCAGAGTCCCAGCGACTCTGAACCGTTTCCGCCTTTATGGCCGGTTCAGAAAGCGTTTTAGGTTCGCCTTGTACAGGAACCCGACCCCTCTTGCGCTCATTTGGCGCTGCACCAGACATCGTCGCAATTAGCGGCGGGTCCGCTGGCCGTAGTACTTCAGTTGTTGGTCGGCGATAAATGATTTCCGGCAGCGTTGTTCGCACGGCAGCGATAAACGAGCCCGACGGACCAGACGGTACTGCGGCAATGAAGAGACCGCCGCCGAATGCTAAAGCGGCGAGGCAAAGGAGCAACCAGGATCCGCGCATTCCGAATCTCCGGCGGCGGAAGAACTTACGTGCTGCTCCTCCCCAAACTGATACCGCGTCACCGGCCGTTTCGGTGTGTCGGGACGAGAGACCGGCTTTGGTAGACTCGGCAATATTTTTCGAGTCGAACAGGCGCATTGGGCCTTTTCGAGCAGGAACCATTCCGCGCCCGAACGAGATTGGCGTTCCTGTGGCGCATGAGCACGGCAGGTTGCGATTGCGTCTGACCGTTCGTCGCCGAGTTTCACGCACGTAGCTCTCGCGTTGCTTCGAATATCGCGGACCGGGACAACCGTATCGATGCTTGTCACACATGATCAGCGCCGATGGATATCGACCCGATGCGCGTCGCGCAGACGCTCACACGAGATTACGATGATAGCGCAGAAGTTGTTCCGCCAGCCGCTGGCCCGCCAGTTCGTGTTAGGGCGCCAGATGCTCAGAATTCGCGAGCAACTCGGGGCCGCTGTATTCGATGCTCGCGGAGTTTTGCCCGTCGATCTCTCTCGCGGAAGCTGAAGCGCTTACGGGCACAGTGTGCAGTCTGCACTGGCACGAAAGGCCGACTGACTGAGTGCGATCTGAGCAGTTGTGATCGGAATGTGGCTACCACTGCCGGTTCAAACCGGCGAGGGCTCTTGTTGACACAACGTCCATACCGCAGGAGCGACACGGCGAAATAGGTTTTCCTCTCGAAGCAGAGTGCCGATCGAGCCGCGCCTCACCGCTCGTAGCGGCTGAATCAGTTCGAATAGTTGGGGTTCGGTCAGCGGCATTGCCGGAGTGGAGAGGATCTGCGCTGCTATATCCGGGACCGTTCCTGTTTGGACATTGGGACAGTCGCGAAGGCTCCACAAACCAGTGCGCCCGATTGGCGCAAACGTTTGGCATTTGCCATTCGATTCGCGAGACCTCGTGGTTATGCCGTGCGCATGCTGATAAAGTCGCGCCGGTCGAGCTCGATCGTCCGGCCGATTACGTTTTTGTCGCCGCCGAAACACAACCCCGCGAGCGCAGCCGGAGTGCGCCGTGCGATCTCTGCGTGGATCGGAGTGAAATGCACGGTGCTCCATGAGCCCGCAGGATGCGCTCGCACCGATCAAAATGGTTCGTCAGACGTTCGAGCTGCAGCCGGTAGCGGCGCGTGGCGGTCGTGCTCCACGCCTGTCAGCGTGAATAGAGCAGCGCCGATAATTTCACCGGCGACTGCGACCCCTCGCCCCTTCGTTCTGAGGTGTTCAGCAATTTGACCAAACGAGACTGAGCTCGGCCCGTGCGACGCGAAAAGCTTTTCAACCCGATCGTCATTTTCTGAATGGTTTCACCACATGTGCCGTGCGCAGTACCGTCGTGGCGTCTTCTGCGAAGCTGGATTTGAGCCCCGAGTAGTCGAAGAAGAATCACGGATTGCAGGCCCAGATCAGCTGGTTTAACGGCCCAGCACTAGTACAACAGATTCTGCCAAGCACTTGCTGTAAGGCAGTGGGCGCTCGGACACTCTGCACTGCGTGGCGCGCCCGCTCTCGTCATTTTGTGCTACCCGAAAGAACAGCGGGTGAAGGGAATCGAACCCTCGTCAGTAGCTTGGAAGGCTACAGCTTTACCATTAAGCTACACCCGCGCGCCGGGTAAGCTGGCGCGCAGCGACACAGCTGCCAAGCTCTTTTTCGCTCGCGAACGCGCCCTGTTCGACCTTGTGTTCTCGGGCGCAGCCGTTTAGCTCTCGTGGGATGAAACGCATCACCTGCTCAGCGCTTATCGCTGTCGGCCTCCTCAGCTCCGCCCGCGCCGATCTCACCATCGTGCAGAAGATCGAAGGCGCGGGGTCGCTCGCCGAGATGACCATGAAGATCAGGGGTGACAAGGCCCGCATCGAAGCCACCCCCGAGGTCACGTCAATCTTCGATGGCAAGACTGGCGAGATGCTCAACATCATCAACTCGCAAAAGCTGGTCATGCGGATGTCCGCGGATCAGGCGAAAGCCGCCGCCGCCGTCGCCGGCAACCAGCTCGGCACGCAGGGCACCAAACCGGGCGAGAAGGTGAAAGTCACGCCGACGGGCAACAAGGAGAAGATCAACGGATACGACGCCGAGGAATACGTCGCTGAAACTCCTTCCTACAAAGCCAGTTACTGGGTCGCGAAAGATTATCCGCAGGCGGATTCGATCATGAAGCAGCTGCAGGCCACCAGCACCGAGGTTTGGAATTCCACAAGCATGGGCATGCCGGACTTTCGCGATTTCCCTGGTCTGCCGATCCGCACCAACGTCTCGATGGCCGGCCAGAACTACGTCACCACGATCACGGCTGTGAAGATGGATGCGCTCCCCGACACAGAGTTCAACGCTCCGCAGGGGTACAAGGAAATGAAGATGCCCGACATGGGCGGCCTGCACGGCGGAAAGCCGCCTCGCGCAGCGACGGCGCCGCCTTCGAAGAAGT
>DATHXZ010000686.1:0-2207 GCA_035459405.1 Chthoniobacterales bacterium | reverse complement strand
CTCCCTTCGGTACTCGCGCCACGGCTGCTCGATCGCGCCGCGGTTGCGCACGATGCAATCGACGAACATGAACCGCCCGCGCGAGCCGAGCCACAGGAATAGCACGATGAACACAAGCACGACTGCGACGATCACGGCGATGACGCCGCCGACCAGCCAGGCATCGAGCTGGCTCTTCACCGCCTCGAGATCCACATTGTGCGACTGCGCGCGTCCGCTGAAGTCCGGCAGGCTGAAGCTGAAATTCATCCGCGTGCCGTCGGCGAGGCCGGCGAGAAACGCCGCGAACCCGATCGTCAACCACTTACCGAGATCGAACGGTTGAAACAAGATCAGCCGCGTAAGATCAAATGCCGCGCTGAACGGAGCGAAAATCTCGATCTTTCGCGGGGCAGCATCCATCGCCCGCATTTGATCGCCAGGCGGCGGCGCGATCAAGCTTTCCCTCTCAATTAGATGCGAGCGAGCCCCGCTAGCGATCTATCTTTTAGCGTGCGCGATCACACCGCCGTGCGATCACGGTTGGCTGTGCATCTCCGCGGCGCGGATTGAAGCATCAACCGAAGATCGCTCCGCCTGCTCCACATTCGCTTGCTGCTTTGGCTCATGATCCCCGCCGCCGTTAGCCTGATCGCCACCGCGGCCGAAGCAGCCGTCGTCACCCTCGATGTGCTGCAACGCGACGGCTATGGCGTTGCACCAATCCGGCGCCCGCGGCCGAATGTGCTCACCGTCACCGCCGAGCTTGACGGGCGCAGAGTCTCTCTTCTGATCGACAGTGGCTGGGCCGGCGAAGGAATCGGACTGCACGCAGGAGACACCGGGCGAGCGGAACGCGTCACGATCTGCAACACGCAACTTGCGAAGGTGCCCCTGTCTCCCGTGAACCTGGACACTCGCCCCAACCAACTCAGCCGCCGTGCTACTGGTGCGAATGCTGTGATCGGCGCCGGATTCCTGCGCGCTTGTTCCGCGATCGTCGATCGATTTACAGAACCTCAAGCTCTACCTGCGCCCGCCAGGCCAGGGCAGCCGCGCAGTCATTGGACCGGGCATGACCGCATCAGGCCTGGCGGAAGTCGCGTTGGCGGAAAGCGATGCGCCCGACTTTGTCGTTCCCGTGCAGGTGAACGGCTTCGGCGGGCGAATGGTTGTTGATACCGGGTCGTATCACGCTGCTGTCGATTCGCGTTTGTCCTCGCGGATCAATGCGCGTCCGTTCGTCACGCGCGCTGGCCACGCACGGCCGCAAAGCACGGACGAGTTCGAACGCGTCACGCGCATCGATGCGCGCAGTCGCGAAGTCAGCGCCCTCGTCCAGAACGCGCCCATGACGCCGCTGCAGTCTTTTCAGATCGGCGGTGTGCCAGTGCGTGCGCCGGACATCCGACTGCGAACGTTCGACTTCTATTCCGAGGCAGCGCCAAAGGCGATCGGAGCGCTCGGCGTGGATATCCTCGGAGCGAACGGCGCTATCATCGACTTCGGCGCGCGAAAGCTTTACGTGGTGCCCGCGCGGTAGCGTGCCGCTTTCCGCCCGCAACTGACGCAACTGCCGCGGCGGCTATCGTGTACCGAAGTATCGGTCGCCGGCGTCCCCGAGCCCCGGCACGATGTAGCCGACATCGTTCAATTCCGGATCGATCGCGGCAGCCACGATCGGGACGTCTGGATGCGCGGAGGTGAAATGCTGAATCCCCGGCGGACAAGCGACCACACAAACGAGCCGCACCGAGCGGGCGCCATTCGCTTTGAGGATCGCAGCCGCGGCCGCGGCGCTCTGGCCAGTGGCTAACATCGGATCCAGGAGAAGGACTTCGGCCGTCTCGAGATCCTTCGGCACGCGCGAATAGTAGGTCACCGGACGCAGCGTCGCTTCATCGCGATAGAGGCCGAGATGGCCCACTTTTGCTGCCGGCAGCAGCTGCAGCATGCCGTCGAGCATGCCGAGGCCGGCGCGCAGTATCGGCACCAGCACCGCGCGACGCGTAAGCGCAGCGCCATCACACTGCCGGAGCGGCGTTTCCACGTTCGTCGACTCCGTGAGCCAGTCGCGCGACGCTTCCGCAAGCAACAACACGGACAGCTGCTGCAGATTGCGCCGAAACTCGTCCGTGGGCGTTGAGTCGCCGCGAATGGTCGTCAGCGCCACAGCGGCGGGCGGATGCCTGAGCACCGTGACCGCGCCGGCGCTGCTCACCGTTTCA
>DATHXZ010000685.1:0-1568 GCA_035459405.1 Chthoniobacterales bacterium | reverse complement strand
ATTGCGCGCATACTCAAGCTGAGTTCGCGCGCCAGCGCTGTAGCGGCGGTCTGTGACCGCCGAACTGTGCGAGCGTGGACGCGGGATTCGGCGGTCACAGACCGCCGTTACAGGCCGATCCGCTAGGCGGCGGCTTCGAGCTGCTCGCGGTTGATCCCGCGCAGCTCGAACAAGCGGATCAGCGTCTCTTCGATGAGGTTGTTCGGGCAGGAGGCCCCGGCGGTGATCCCAACGACGAGCGGCCCGTCCGGCAGCCAGTTGCGCGCTACGACCTCCTCCCGCTGGTGCAGATTGTAGTGGAGTATTTCCTCCTTCGAGAGCAGCCGCGAAGCGTTGCGCACGAAATACGTCGGCAGCTTCTCCTCGCCCATCTCGGCGAGGTGCGAGGTGTTGGAGCTGTTATATCCGCCAACGACGAGCAGCAGGTTCATCTTCTGGTCCAGCAGCTCGCGCAATGCATCCTGCCGCTCCTGCGTGGCCCCGCAGATGGTGTCGAAGAAGCGAAAGTTCGTCGCGCCCAACTCGACGCCATCGCGGTCGATGATCGCCTGGCGAATGCGCCGCTGCACCTCTTCGGTCTCGCCGCGCAGCATGGTGGTCTGGTTCGCGACCCCGACACTGCGCAAGTGCAGGTCGGGATCGAAGCCCTGCGAATATGCACCGCGGAATTTCTCGAGAAATTCCTGTTTGTTGCCTCCGCGGCGGATGTAATCGCAAACGTAATCGGTCTCAGCGAGCGTAAGCACGACGAGGTAGTGCCCCTGGCCGTTGCCGAGGGCGCGCGAGCTGGTTGCCTTCGTCTCCTCATGCTCGGCTTTGCCATGAATGATCGAAGTCGCCGATTCGCTGGCGTACTTGCGCACCCGCTTCCAGACGCTCATCACGTCACCGCAGGTGGTGTCGACAATCTGGCAGCCACGGGCCTTGATCTGCTCCAGAGTCGAAACCTCCGTGCCGAACGCCGGCACGATGACGACGTCGCCAGGCTGCAGGTCGGCGATATCGGCCTCCTTCCCCATGCCCATCAGGTTCTTGATGCCTAACGAACGGATCTGCTCGTTCACCTCGGGGTTGTGAATGATCTCGCCGAGAATGAAGAGGCGGCGGTCTTTGAACACCTTGCCCGCGGCGTAGGCGAGGTCGATCGCGCGCTCCACGCCGTAGCAGAAGCCGAACTGCTTCGCGAGCCGCACGGTCACGTCGCCGACGCGGAGAATGCCGCCATTCCGACGAACCTTGTCGACGACGTCGCTGCGGTAGTGCGACTCGACCTGCTCCTGCACGGCGCTCATCACCTCGGGCGTACGGAGGTTCACCTTCTGAGGCGCGGCCGGCGCAACAGCACCAGCCGAAGCAGACGTACTCATGGGGTATAAAACACGCGATCGCCGGCACTTTCCAGTGCGCGGCGATCGCCGAAGTCAAAAGTTGTTAAGCCAGCTCGAGGCTAACCGTCGACGAGCAGTGGCCCTGCCGGGTCCTGAAACCAGGCGGGCGACATCAGGAGCGAACGCGGCGGATCAGGATCGCGGCTTTGATCCAGCTTCCGGACGAGATGGCCATACTTC
>DATHXZ010000684.1:0-13358 GCA_035459405.1 Chthoniobacterales bacterium | reverse complement strand
AGCGACTCGCGGAGGACGGCGGGCGGGCCCTCGTTGGCCGCAACGTCGTCGGCGAGGATGAGGGCGCGAAAGTCACCCCGCGCCCGACGAATGCCGACAGCGCAGTTCCCGGTGCCGATCGATCCTACACGCCAGTCGAGGAGGCGCTTGGCGGTGCGATCGCGAAGATGGTGAAGCCGGTTGTCAGACGCGGCACACGGCTTATCGACGTCTATGTCACGCACACCGATCCAGTCATCGCCCAGCGCCTGGCGGAAGCGATCGGTCGCGAGTACATCCGCTTCGCCGTCGACCGTCGCTCCTCATCAACGAACGAGTCGTTGCGCTACCTCATGGAAGAAGAGGAACGTCTCAAGACGAACCTGCGCAAAAGCGAAGCCGCCATCGCCGAATACAAAGCCAACACACCCGATGCTCTGCAACTCGGCGGCGGCGCGGCCTCTACCGGAAGCCAGCAGGGCGCCGGCAGCTCCGGCGGACGCGGAGGCTTGGTTGAGGAGCGTCTGCAGGACCTGACAAATCGCCTCAGCGCCGCGCGGGCGGATCGCGTGAAACTCGAAGGCGAACTGGCTCAAGTCGAGCAGGCCGAAAACAACGTGGAAGCACTGCTCGCCATTCCCGGCGTGGCAACTTCCCCGGCCGTCAACGATCGCCGGCGCGATGTTGCGCAGCTAGAAGCCACGGTGGCGACCTTGGAGCAGCGTTACAAAGAGAAACATCCCAAAATGATCGCCGCCCGCGCAGCACTCACCGAGGCGCAGGCTGCACTCCGGCGCGAAGCGGTCGCGGCCCCCGCCGTCCTCCGCAACATGCTCGAACAAGCGCGCACTGCTGAAGCGAATCTCGAAAGCACCTTCAAGGAACAGGAACGCGCCGCGCTCGCCTTGAACAAAGCAGCCATCGGGTACCAGGAGCTCGCGCGTCAGGCTGAGACGGATCGGGCACTCTATGAGAGCGTGCTCAAACAAATTGCGCAGACCGACCTGACGAAAGGTGTTCGCACCAGCGCGGTCACCGTCGTTGAACGTCCGCAGGTTCCGGCTATCCCGGTTAGTCCGAAGCCGAAGAAATCAGTGGCGCTTGGTCTGCTCGGCGGTCTTGCTGCCGGGCTTGGCGTCATCTTCGGCCTCAACACGCTCGACCGCACCGTCAAGACTGTCGATGAGGCTGAGAACCTGTTCGGCGTCCCTGTCCTCGCAGCCGTTCCCGAGACGGCTGGTGCAAAGTCCGCCAAGGGAGCGCCGTCGGATACGGCGAAGGGAATCGAAACGTATCGCCTTGTCGCAGAAGCGCCGGAAGGACCAGCCGCTGAGGCATTCCGCAGCCTCCGCGCCACGATCACTCTCCTGGGCCGTGTGGACGAACGGAAGGTTTTCCTCTTCACCAGCGCCTTGCCGAGCGAAGGCAAGAGCTTCACGAGTGCGAATTACGCCCTCTCCCTCGCCCAGCAGGGCCACCGCGTGCTGTTGATCGACGGCGACCTGCGCCGGCCGACTCTGCACCACATCTTTCGCCATACGGATCACGGGCACGATGATCGTAGCGGCGGCATGGGCATCGTCGATTGCCTGGTCGGCGAAAGCACACTGGACGAGGCCATCGGCGTTCTTCCCGCTGATCAGCTCGGCACAGCCGAGGCAGCTCGGAGCCGCTCCAAGCGGATCGAGACCGCGATGGGCGGGCAGCTTTCCGTCCTGGCCGCCGGCAGCCGTGCGCCGAATCCGGCCGAGCTCCTGAGCGGTTCTGCCTTCGCCGAGCTCGTCCGCGAAGCATCAGGCATGTTCGACCGCATCGTCATCGACAGCGCCCCGATCCTCGCCGTCAGCGACACCCTGCTGATGGCACCCCACGCGCAAACCACCTGTCTCGTCGTCCGCGCCGCGAAAACCTCCCGCGATGCAGTGAGGCGCGCCCTTGGCCTCCTCGAAGGAGCAAACAGCCGCCCCGCCGGCATCGTCCTCAACCGCCTGCCCAAGCGCAGCGGCACTGGACACTACTACTACTACAACTCGCCCGGCTACGGCGCCGGCACCTACGGCGGACATTACGGCGATCGCCAGCCGGCAGGCGCCGCTCGCGGATCAAACGGCGCGTAGCGCCGCCGCAATGTAGAAATTAGAACAGCGGAGGTAGAAAAGCCGCGCGCGTGTGAACACGCGTGTCACTCGTTCAGCTTTTTGCCGATGCTCGTGAAGATCGCCAGCAGTTCCGACGACTCCCGGTGCAAGTCTGGCCCAGCGGCGTCGTTTGCGAGATCGGATTCTATGATCAGCTCGATCCAGTATTGCGTCTCCGCTGCTTCTTTCTGCACAGTTCCTATCTTGTTACGGAAGTCCGCGCGTGAAACGGCACGATTGGCTTCTCGATAGTTCGCTCAAACGGAGGTGGCCGCGCGAATCAGCTGCCGCACGAGGACATCTTCCGTGCGACCCTGCCGTACTTCTGAACAGAAGCGAATCGCAGCGAGCGAGAAGCGCTTCGTCCGCTCCTCGAGGTCCTTGGACATTGCGCGCCTCCGTCTTCTACTTCCGAAATTCTACTTCCTACTTTTCGAGCGCCTATTGGCCTTTACCAAACAGGACCGTGTAGATCGTCTTTAAAACGATCATCACGTCGAGCTTTAGACTGTAGCGTCTGATATAATACAGATCGTACTTCAGCTTCTCTTTGGCGTCCTCTTCGCTCTCCCCATACGGATAATTCACCTGCGCCCAGCCGGTGATCCCCGGCTTCACCAGATGGCGGAAGTGATAGAACGGGATGATCTTCTCATATCGCTCGGCGCAGCGAATCCACTCCGCGCGTGGCCCGATCAGGCTCATCTGGCCGCGTATGACATTGATCAGCTGCGGCAGCTCATCGAGCCGCAGCTTGCGCAGCCATTTCCCCACCTTCGTGATCCGCGGATCATCCCGTCGCGTGTAGATCTCGCCGGCATTCTCATCCGTCCGCTCGAACATCGTCCGGAACTTGAACACCGTGAACGGCTCATTATCGCGGCCCACTCGCGTCTGACGAAAGATCACCGGCCAGCCGTTCTCCCGCCAGATCATGAACGCGATCAGCGGGAACAACGGAGAGCTGACAATTAATAACACTCCTGCCACCGCGATATCGAACAGTCGCTTCGCATAATGATACGGCGAAGTCCTCGCCAGCTGGAAACCCATCTGCAGCGGCCAGAACGGATCGATCGAATGCAAGGGCACATACTTCCAATGCGCCTCGTAGAATCCCTCCAGCGTGTAGACCCGCGACTGCTGGAATTGCGTGCGGACCAGCTTCTCGAGCAGCTCCGGCTGCAATTCGTCGAGCCGCTCGGCGATGACCACGCCGCTGTAGCGCTCCGTCAGGTTCGCCAGCTTCGTCGCGATGTCGATTTCGATCGACGGGGTGCCTGGCCCGGCGATGTGCTGCCCCGCGCGCTCGCGCTTCAAATCGACAAACTCAAGCCGTTCGCGGTTCGGCGAATTCGCATACGCGCGATAAAATTCCGCCGCCGCCTCTCCCGTTCCGACCACCAGGAACGCGCGCCCCGCAGTCGACGCCGCCAGCGCACCCCGAATCGCCCTTCGATAGCTGAGCGAGACCGGCAGGAACGCGACGAAGCTGAGGAGGAGCGCACTGCGGCTCGGCTTCATCGTGTCGTCGAAAGTTGCGGCCGAGTAGACCAGCACAAAACTGAGCAGCGCAGCACCAATGATTGCCAGCACGTGCTCCGTCGAGTATGCCAGCCCACGCATCTCCGTATGCCGATTGTAGCCGCCGACCACCATCAGCGACAGAACGATCGCCGCCAGCTGCACCGACTCGACGAGGAGGAACTGGAGCGGCGTAACATAGAAAGCGTCACCACGAAAACTCGTCGCGGTTGCATAGATCGCACCCCAACTAACCACGTCGAGCGCGAACAAAATGCCGGCGGTCATCCAATCGGACGCTAACAGGCGACGAACACGCCGAAACGGTCGCGACTCAACTCGGTCGGCCGCCCACCTCAGCCCGGCGGCGGCTTCATCGCGACGTGCGATGAGGGATCTTTCGTCAACGCTTCGTGTGCTAAGCATACAGATACGAACTCAGATTGCGCCGTCGAGTTGCGTTGGATCCACACGAGCACAGCACGCGGCGTTTCTTTTTCGGAATTGCGAATCTACTGCAAACACGGAGCAAAGTCAGTAGCAAACTGCACACCGCATACCGCATCGTCTGTAGCGGCGGTCTATGACCGCCGAAATCCGATGACCATTCACCAGGAAAAGCTCTACCGCGTACCGGCGGTGACAGCATTACATCTCGTCTGCGTCCGCTCGGTCTATGACCGCCGAAATCCCTGACCGCCGAAACCAGCGCCTACGCTGCGCCGACAGCGACGACGATTACCTGATAACGAAGACAGATAACGCGCACCGCGCTCCTCCCGTTCCCCTCTCCGTTCCGCTCAATGGCCGAATTTTCTTAGCCAGATCCGGTCCTGCGCGTTCAGCTCTGGGAACACGCGCAACCCGCAGGCATGTGCCACCGCGCGGCAGCCGCTATTTGAATCGAAGCTGAGGAACCAGCGGCAGCCAAATCGACGGGCCGCAGCGACGTGGAGCAGGTCAAACGTTCCGACGTTACACCGCGGCGCGAATTGGCGAAAAAGGTCTGCCGCAGCGAGCAGGATGTCTTCGAACGACTGTCCCGCGTTGATCCACAACCCACGCTTCAGGTCGTGCGCGAGCACAGGCCATTGCCGTCCGATCCTCCAGAAGTTGCATTCGCACTCCGCAAGCACCGCCACGCTGATGACGATGGTCGACTCGCCCTTCGCCGCCCACTCCTGCACTGCGCTTGAGTCGCGGGTCTGGTGGTAGCTCGAGACGAGCCAGTTGGTGTCGGCGAATCCTATTCGGGCTGCAGACATCGCTCGTAGTCGTCATCGGGCACCGCCGGCCGGTCCCGATCAAGAATAACGCGCCAGTCGGCAGCTCCGGCGCCGGTCAATTCCCGCTCGATGAGATCATTGATCTTTTCGCTCACATTTCCGAAGGCACGCTGCAGCTCCTGCTTTGGCCGACGGGCACGGAATGTGATCACGTTGGATGTCATACACCACACGTATGACACAAGCCCGTGCAAATCAACTTATTTGCTCGGGAGTTCGCCCCTCAATTGCCGCTTCCCATCAGTGGAGCGGCGCAGCCGCGCCCGGGTTCGTCGTTGTCGGTTAGCGGAAACAGGCGACCGCCTTCTGAATCCTGACTTCCGACCGCTGATCTCTCGCTCCCCTTTCCGCTTCTGTACCAATCCCCCGTCACCTACGATCACCGATCACAGATCCGATCACCAATCACCTCTCACCTCTCACCTCCAACTTTCTCCTTTCCAATTCCCCATCCGCCTTCCGCCTTCCGAAATCCGCCTTCCAAAAATCCGCCTTCCGAAATCCAACGTCAACTTCCCTACCCTGCCGCAAGGCCGTGCCGCTCAACGAACCTGTCGAGCGCGAACACACACCAGCAGCGATACCAGCTACCCAGGCGCACAGGCGTCTCTTCCTCGATCTGGCGGAAGACATCGTTCCACTCACCCGTAACCCACTCCTTAAATGGAAACGCGAATCCTTGCTTCGGCCTGTTTCGCACCCATTCAGGGATCTCGGGCACGGCCTCGAGCAAGAGCTGTTTGCCTGCCAGCCGCAGCTCCGCAGGAATGTTCTGCACGGCCTCAATCAACCTGCTGTCAACGAACGGCACCCGAAGTTCCAGGCCCCACGCCATGCTCATCACGTCGCTGTCGCGAAGAAGCTGATTCCGCATGTATCGCGTCAGCTCGAGGTAGCTGACCTCATCCTCGAGCGTTGGCTGCGGGGGCACGTGCAATGCCACTGCCGGATTTGCCAGACCCTTGAGGCCATACCGCGGCAGCAGCCGAAGCACCTCACTCGGAGTGAAGATACCGCGCATCGCCCAATAGGCAGTCGACGTGATAGGCACATCCGCCATAAAGCGGCCCAGGCGTCGGAATCGCTGCGAAGTCCCCTTTGCTCGCTCCAGCAATCTCCCGGCGCCGCTCCGCACCGGCGACAACGGCGTCATCAACCGGCTCGCGCGCACCATCTTTGGAATTGTCCGGAAGGAGTCGTACCCACCGAATACCTCGTCTCCGCCGAGTCCGGAAAGCACCACCTTCAGTCCCTCGTCGTGCGCCAGTTTCGACACGCAAAAGGTGTTGAACCCGTCGATGCTCGGCTGGTCGGAGCGAAGAACAAACTGCTCGAGCAGGCTCTTCGCCGTTCGAGAATCCAACCGCCAATCAGTGTGTCGCGTTCCGAAATGCGCCGCGGTCCGAGCGGCAACGTCGCCTTCGTTGAAGCGCGGATCGTCAAACGAGATAGAAAACGTGCGCAGGTCCGTGATACCGCGCTTTGAAGCCAGCGCGAGAATCGCAGTTGAATCGATTCCGCCACTGAGAAACAACCCTACTGGCACATCGCTGACGAGGTGACGTTCCACCGAGTTGGCAAGCGCTTCCCGGACGGTTCGCGCTGCTTCCGCCTGGGTGACGCGGCGATTGCCGAACGTCACGTCCCAGAATTTCGTTACCCGAACGGAGCCGCCGCGCGCGATGAGGTAGTGGCCGGCCGGAAGGGTACGCACGCCATCGATCAGCGTGCCCGGTTCCTGCACCGCTCCGAATAACAGATATTCGCTCACCGCTTCTTGTGACAGCCGCCACTGACCGAGACCTGTGTTCAGGAGCGCTCGGATTTCCGACGCAAACGCGAGCTGCTCGTCTCTCGTGCAATAGTACAGCGGCTTAATGCCGAGCGGACCACGCGCGAGAAACAGCGCCTTCTCCAGGTCGTCCCAGATGGCGACTGCGAACATCCCGGAAAGCTCACGGACACTGTCGGCCCCATAGCGCTCAAACAGCTTTAGCACCACTTCCGTGTCGCATTCGGAAGCGAACCGCACGCCTTCCTGCTGCAGCTCGGACCGGAGCTCCGCCACGTTGTAGATCTCGCCGTTGAACACGATGTGATAGCGGCCATCTGCCGAGTGCATTGGCTGGTTTCCGGCGGGGCTCAGATCCTGAATCGCGAGTCGCGTATTCACCAGGCCGGCGCGTGCATCGCCGGACACGTACATACCGGCGTCGTCAGGGCCGCGGTGGTGGAGGTCGGTTTGCAGGCGCTGCAGCCGTGCCTCAAGTGCGTCGCGGGATAGCTGCGACTCAATAATACCGGCTATGCCACACATGATTTACACAGCTGAAAGCTGAGATCGTGAAAGCTGAAGATTCCTATCCATCTTTCGTTCGCTTGATCATTGATACGACCATCGCGATCAGCTCACCAGCCTCTCGCTGGAGCGCATCAACGGAGCTGTCAGAGATTCCGCAGTCATCGCGCAACAGCTCCAGCCAAAGTTGCGAATCATCAGCTTCCTGAAGTGCTCCGCCGAGTTTCGCCACGAACTCGTGGTCCGATCGCGCGCGCGAGGCTTCCCTGGTGTGCGCCGCGACGGATGTCCCCGAACGAAGAAGTTGTTTCCGAGGACTCTTACCTCTTCTCGTTGCCTCGGTAGCTGCACGAACAATCGGATCACGCGCGACGCAAACGCCTTTGTCCGATCGCGAAACTCAACAGATAATCGTCCCTGACGCATCGCAGTTGCCAGTCTCAGCTTTCAGCTTACCGCTTTCAGCTGTTAGCTTTTCCGTCTCCGCCTTTCAGCTTTCCCCTAAAGCCCCTTCACCGCGAGATCGGGTGCAACATGTTGAAAGTGCCGGAGGTTGAGCGTGTAGATTTCACCACAGCGACTTTCCCGGGCAGCTTGTGCATGAATAGCGTCGAAAATGGAACCCCCACGCATTCCCTTGCTCGGCGCCTGCTCAATCAGATCCACATAAGCGTCCGCACTCAGAGCATGCACTTGGAGCGCCTTCGCGATCTCACCGACCATCTGCGCCGCATCGGCCGGGCTGATCTTGAGCCGGGCGTCCCCCGAAAGCGTTGCATACGCCTCGGCCAACGCATGGGCGGAGGTAACGGCGCCGCTTGTCACCAGCGCATCGGCCGCCGCAAACCGCGGGCTCTTCGCCAGACAAGGATCGATGCATCGAGGAACTGCTTCATCGGCGGATTCTTCGCTCCCGTATCCGAGAAACCGCTTCCCCGCTGTCCCAATCCGCGGGCAGCGGCCCGGCGTAAACGGTCCTTCCGCGCCGCCGTGTTGTTGCAGCTTTGCCGCCGTGTCGAGCGGAGATTTGGGCAGTGCCGGAAACCACTTCGATGTCCACATTCATTCGTCCAAACACGCCGATTGCCTCCCGCACCTGCTTAGGCAGAACCAAACGACCCACTTCGTCGACCACAACAGATGTCTTCATGACCGAGAAGTTTACCAATTGGTAATCCATTGGCAAAGCAGAATGTCGGCCCGGCAGGCCATTTCAGCTTTTCAGATTTCCGCCTTTGCTTCGCACGCCCCCGTGCTCACCGCTGTCGCGGCTTCGGCCATCTCGCACTGCTTCCCGCAGGCTCGATTCAGCCTTTCCAGCCTTTCAGCTTTCCGCTTTCAGTTTCCTTCCTCCCCCAGTATGCCCCGCAGGATTTCGACAAAACGTGTGTAGCCGTATGCGTCAGATGCGCGAGCATCGCCGGAGACGTACACACCCGCGTCATCAGGGCCGCGATGATGTAGATCGTGTTGCAGTCGTTGGAGTCGTTCCACTAGTGCATCACGCGACGATCGCGCACCAATGATACCAGCTATGCCACACATCGAAACCTACGGGGTAAGGGCCGGAACTGGACGGCAGTTCACAAGAGGCGCCACGATGTCATGCAATCTGTCTGTAAACCGCTGAAACCCGAACGCATCGATCACTTGGCTGCGCAACGCGGTCGGGTCGCGCAATAGACCGTTCGAATGAGTACCACTCACAAGCTGCAACAGAGTAGTTTGTATCTGCTGTATGTCATCAGGGTCGACAACGGCACCCGTTCGTCCGCCGAGGACTGCGTCGACGGAGCCGTCTTTGTTCCCCGCCAACACCGGCTTTCCACATCCGGCCGCCTCGAGGAATACAATCCCAAATCCCTCGCCTTTGCTGGGCATCGCAAACACGTCACACAAGTTGTAATGACTCCGCAGTTCATGGTCAGGCACGAACCCGGCCAGGATTACGTTCTCACGCAAACCAAGTGCGTCGATCAAAGCCTCTACGCGAGCACGATCCGGCCCGCGCCCGCCGAGGATGTACCGGATATGCGGGAAACGATCGCGAAGCAGTGGCAATGAATGCAGAACCTGATCGTAGCCCTTGTATCGTTCCGCGCTTGCAAGACGTGAGATCGTCAGGATGATTGGTTGATCTTCACGCAACCCGTACCGCTTGAGCAGAAACCGAGGTTTCGGGCTTGGGAGGAAGGTGTCAGCGTCAAACGTACAGGGGAATAGTGGCATCGAACCTGATGAAATCTGCAGCTCTGCTGCCAATCGTTGGCGCGTAAATTCGCTAATCGGCAACAGTCGATCCGCGGTGCGTAGAGCGGACCTGATCAAGCGCGATTGAATTTTCCAGACCTCTATTCCATTCGCCACCACGACGAATCGTGTGCCAAAGAGCTTCCGAACCGCAGCGGCCACCGGAGCGAAGTTGGCGTGTGCAACATAGACCCAGTCGGGTCGATCTTTCGCGGCCCGGAGTATAAGCTCAACAGCAAATGCGGCCGTGCGAAGCCGCTGCGGCCACCACCCGACCACCCTGACTTCGTCGGCAGCCTCGTTCTGCATGTCGGGATACGAAGCGTCGTTTTTCGAAAGAACCAATATCCGGGCATCAGGCCATATCTCGCGGATCGCACGGACAGCGAATCGCGACAGAGTCTGAATGCCGCCAGTTCCCGACGAATAATCTGGGACCCAAACGTGGATCTTCATCGGGCACTCGTCGTCGCCGGCTGGGGGTTCAAGCCACGGATGATCGTCTCGTATAGTCTGATAGTCTCGGCAATCGGTTCATCCCACGAGAGTTCGCGCTTTACCTCCATTGTATGTGCCGTCACTTCAGCTCTGATCTGCGGGTCCATCAACGCCTTCATGCCTTCGGCTAAGGAGTCGATGCCGAGCGGCACGGCAAGTCCAGCCCGCCGGTGAATGAGCGGCGCAATTCCGCAGGTATCAGTGAGCAAAACCGGGACATCTGCCGCGACAGCCTCGGCCGCCGCATTTCCGAAGCTCTCGTTAATTGATGGCAGCACGAAGAGATCGGCCGACGCGAGAGCTGCCTTTTGTTCGTCGCCATACAGCGGTCCTGGCAGCGACACCGTCGACTCCAGACGATGAGCAGTGATCAAGGACCGCAGCCGTTTTTCATATCGCGATTCCGATAGCGGACCTACCATCACGAGTCGAACGTTCGGAAGGTTCGCCGAAGCAAAAGCCATCACTAACTGCTCGAGATTCTTGACTGGACTGATCCGCCCGACGTAAAGCACTAGCGCCTCACCGTCTGTTATTCCCCAGCGCGGCCGCAGGGAATTCTCAGGCGAGATTTTCGCGAAACCGCCAACATCGATGCCATTCCGACGATACAAAATCTTGCGTTCGTCTACGATCGTCGCCAAGTCTCGAGCTTCCGCCTCCGATGCAGCAATCACGGCAGCTGCTCGCCGGGTAAGCCAGCGTGTAATCACAGCATTGTAGGCATGCTTCATCAAGAGATTGCCCGCTCGAGGCGGGTACATACCGAGAGGCTCTAACACGAATGGAACCCGGCCCCGGTAAGCGGCTGCAGCGACCGTAGGCGAAAGGAGATTAAAAAGGCCAAAGCACTGCAGGATGTCCGCATTGCCAAGTGCCTGATCGATCACGTCACGGTCCCGAGGCATCTGCCTAAGTCCGCGGCCCCACCAGCGCAACTCCTGCACCGTGACGCCGTCGATTGAGCGGCATTCTACCGAGCGAGGTGCCTCGGAGTTGAACGTCAGCACGCTGACGGCGTGTCCTCGCGCGGCCAGCCCGGCTGCGAGAGAGTGAATTTTACGCGGCGGACCTCCGAACTTCAGCTCCGGCACATAATATGGGGTACTGAATAGGATCCGCACACTCAGAGCTCAGCTGTCCCCACGAGAGGCCGAGTTGCATCGTCCACCGAGAGCGGCCGCGAAGACGCTCTGCGTGGCGGCTGTGACCGTCCAAACAATGCGTCGCGTATCTGGGGAAAACAAAGGCATATCACCGCTACTACGACGGCGCTTTTCACAGTGTAGTTCAGAGCGTTTGCTAGATCGTCTTCTGCTTTCAAGACGCTGAAGAAGAGATACGGCACCAGCGCCCACCATAAAGGGCTCAACAGCGCGCGCTTCGCAATGAAACGGAAGATCAAGCCGAATGCGAAGGCATACGCTCCGCAGGCTATTGGGCCACCGACCACCCCGAAATTCGCGTACATCTCACCGGCGTACCCCAGGTTCATCGCCGTCGTTTCGTTCAGTTCCATGCCTGCGAATCGAAGCATATTTTCACGGCCCCCGGCGACCGCTTTGTTCGGCGCAATCACGCGCGGCAAAAGCGCAGCCGCAGCAGCATCCTTAATCGTCTCGCCGTACGCGTGCGGCTCGGAATCCGGGACGTGGAGCATCACCCGGTCTACGATCCATCCTTGATTGTATCGGACCGCCATAGCTGCGATGAAGTCCGGATCGAGTCGCAAGGTGATAGTCTCGAGAATAGCCTCCGGAAAATACCCGATCCAGGCAATCGCCCGCCGCAATGTTGTCTCGCCGACGCCTGTCATTTCGGCTTCCATGACGGGGTCCTCCATTGGTGCTTCTCTCAAGTGCCACTTCGCTCCTTGGAGCGCTGGCAGGAGCACCAAAGCAACGGCGACCGCCAGCAGCACCACCTTCGGACGGGGACGGAAGCTATAGAGCCAGATCACAAACACCCAGAAGATCCACAAGATGAGCGTGTGGAACATCGTGCTGCCGACGGCGATCAACACCTCAGCGCCCAGGATCGCGGCGAGACGCCATCTCCAGCCTTCGCCTTTGAGGAGCATCCGCCCGAAAATGCCCACAAACCGCAAGTTGCCGATCAGCACGAACACAAACGCAACATTTTGGACTTCGACTACCCGGCCGAGGATGACTCCGAGGACGCCGAGCAGGATCAGAATGTCTAGCTCACTGAGCAGGCGGCGGCTGGTTGCTCCAACATCAGCTCTTCGGGCGGGGAGCTTAAGAATCGCGAGCATCCAGCCGGCGGCGGTAAAACAAACTGCCGGGCCAGCGAAGGCGAGATAAACTGGTAGGCGCGGTCCGATATCGTATGTCGGGTCGGGATGCGGCCAGTGAAAGCTGAGCCATGCCGCGAAAACGTACTGCAGGGCCGCGACGAGGATCGCGATGTGCGGGAGAGCTAAGATCGAGTGCCCTGCATAGCTCATGTGGAACGCCGTAACCGTAGCGACCACTGTCGAGACAGCGATCCACGGCGAGATGTCCCAGCTGAAGAACGCGACGAGACCACCTAACGCACAGCTCGCAGCAGATGTGTATCCCCACTGTCTTCGCGAGAGAAGTAGAAACGAGGGGACGCCGCTCATGAGTCATCTGCGAGCGGGTGCTGCGACGCGTGATACTTGCAGATCGCCCGCGCTGCCTCAACATACGTGTAGTCCTCACGCACACAACGAGCGTAGCCGGCAGCAGCGATCGCCTCGCGCTCTGGAGCATGTGCCAGGTAATATTCTACTTTCCGTACCAGATCGCCTGCATCCGCGAATACTCCGACTTCTTTGTCCGGTTGGAAGTAGTCTCGCAATTCCCGCGTGTCCTCGTGCAACATGAACGCCGCCGCCGCTGGGATCTGCCACGTCCGCGCCGTGACTTGGTCGCCGATGATGGTACCACCCCCTGCTTCGCTGAGCAGGCCAAGGTTTATGGCAGATGCACCGTAAACGATAGCGAGTTCGTCACCGAACGCGCCGCGTGCGGTCCAGTGCCGCCGAACATCGGCGCCGCAGCGCCCCCAGCCTATTCCCCAGACTTTCAACTTGAGCGACGGAATCGCATCGATAAGTGCCTGCAGCAATGCCTCTTTCTTTGGTGACCAGCAGCCCACGAACGACGCGTCACACGCATAGCTCTCCCACACCGTGCTCGACAGCTCGAGCCGCCGGTGGACAGCCGGATCGAACCCATGGCGGACAATCTGCAGAAGGTTAACGCCTGCTGGCAAAGCCGTATCGTCTTGATGGAATCGTTTCGTCGTGAAGATGCGACCATAGAGCGGCAAACACTCCGAAATATTGCGGCCGTGGTCACGAAAACTCACATCAGGATAGAAACAGTACGCCGGGAT
>DATHXZ010000683.1:0-4996 GCA_035459405.1 Chthoniobacterales bacterium | reverse complement strand
GACTTTGCGCCCTTCCAGTTCGACCTGCACGATGACTTCGCGCGGGCCGCTGCGGTAAATGTATTCGCGTTCCGGCGTGACGCGCAGGACGACGTCGGGTGGAGGTGAAGCCGCAGCTGCTTGCGCGAGCGCTGCGGCGGTGATGCTGAGTAGTTGGAGTTTGTTCATGACTCCAACGGTATGGCGGCGCGCTTAACGATGTGTTAGAGCGCCGTTCGAAGATTGTAAAAGAATTGTCACGCAGTGGCCGAGAACCGCGGCGTGACACCAACGGCAGCTGGATGCTATCGCTTCACGCGTGAGGTGCTGCCACAAGTTCTTCGTTAGCCGACGATGAACACGCTTCTCTGCAACGTCATCGCAGTCATCGTCGGCATTCTCGTCGGCGGCTTTGTGAACATCGCTCTCGTGATGCTCGGGCCGATGCTGATCCCGCCGCCGGCCGGCGCGAACATATCCGATGCAGCGAGCCTTGGCAGTTCAATGCACCTGCTCGAGCCGCGGCATTTCGCGTTTTCATTTCTTGCCGATGGCCTGGCTTGGTGGGCGCGTCGGAAGTCAGCTGGTTCGTGCGTCAACGGCTCATTGATGACGCAAGCGAGCACGCGCCTCGCTGGGTCAACTGAAGATGAGGAAAACGGCCATCATCACGCCGGTAGGCACGAGCGCACCAAGGAACAACCACAGCGCAGATACGCCGCCGTTGAAGTAGGAGCCGAGGATCGATTGACCCGCGGGATTTGGAGCGTTCGCAATCACGGTTAATCCCCCGCCCGCGACCGCACCTGCAACGACGGCGTACTTTAACGAGTCGCTGAAGTTCGGCACGAGCGACGCGAGATAGGTGATCGCCGCATTATCGTTAAACGCGGTCAGCGTCATCCCGACAAACATCAGCGGCACTTCGGACATGCTCGCGAGGACCGGCGCGATCCACCAGCCTTGGAACCCGCCATGCACGACGAGTCCCGCAAGGAAAAAACCCACCAGCAATGCGGGCTTGAGGCTGATCGGATTCTGGTGGTGTTCCGTCGCCGCCGTGAACGCGAGGAAGAACAGGAAGCCGCCGATGAACAGCGATGGGTAGTGCGCCGTGAACACCGTCCAACCGAGGAAGAAAAGATGTACGGCGGTCACGATCATCGGCACTGGTTCCGTTCGATCGCTCCAGTTGGCGGGCAGCGGGTTGTCCGTTTTCGCGCGTCGCATCGCGCTGAGTTCCTGGCGGAAGGCGACGAAGTAAATCGCGTTCGCGATCACGATTCCGAGCAGCGCCTTCCAGCCGAAGTTCGCGAGCATGAACGGCGTGTCCCAGTTCCACGTCCCGGCGACCATCAACACGGGTGGCGCAGCGAAATGCGTCGCGGTTCCGCCGACGGACACATTCACGAAGAGCAAGCCGATGGTGGCGTAGCGCAAAGCTTTGCTCGGCTCCAGGTCGTAAAACTGCCGCGCGAGCAAAAGGGCCGAGATCGTCATCGCGGCGGGCTCGGTGATGAATGAGCCGAGGATGGGGCCAAGCGTCAGGATGGCCAGCCACCATCCCGCTGGTTTGCCGCCGGCGATGCGCGCGCCGAGTCCGATGAACCACTCGGCCGCAAACAGCACCGGCCGCGTCGAGGCGATCGTCATGATCACGACCACGAACATCGGTTCGGTAAAATTCACCGCGCGGCTGACGTATTGTTCCGCCGCCGTCCAGCCGCGGAAGAACGTGACCGCGATGAGCAACGGTACGACCCAGATGCCGAACACCGCCTCGATTTCGCCGAAGAAGTGCATGATTTCGGCTCTGAAACTGACCTCCTGCTGCCCGTCTGGGCGCGTACGCCCGCCTCGCCTGCGCACCTCCGCCTCGTGCTCATCGCGCCATCGATGAGCGATCAGCATGAACCTCTTGGCGAGGAATGTGTGGATGATCGCGAGGACGAAGATGAGTGTGGCGATGACGTTGAACGGCTCGATCGACGCGCGATAACGCAGGATCGATAGCACGCCTTGCATTTCGGCGTCGCCGTACTCACTCAGCGGCCGCGGGAATGCAGCGGACGAACCTTCGGGCGGTGAAGCTCCCAACGCCGGGAGCGCAAGCGCGACGAGCAGCGTCAACGCGATGACGCCAAGCATATGAGCAACGGAGCTGACTCTCCCACGGCGAAACACGACGCAGGATTACCCGTTAGGCGACCCCTGAAAAGCGATAGTGAGAGTAGCTGCTCGATTATGTCTGCGCGGGCTTTTTCACCGCGTCAGTCGCCATCTTCTTCAGCGCCTCCGCCGAGGCTTTCACGACCGCAGCGGGCCCGGTCATCTTCACGTAAACGTCGCCGCCCGCATTCTCGATGATCGCACCGCAGAGCGCATAGCCGGGCATCGGCGCTGTTGGTCCGCCGGGCATGCCGCTGCTGAACGTCCCCTCGGCCGTCGCGAATGTGACCCGCGTGCCCTCCAGGTCGACCGTCTCGCTCTTGCGATTCGCTTCGCTCCCGGGGAACTGACCAAACCAGCGCGCCACATTGTCGGCGGCCGTGCCGCTGCCGCCGCCGAAGTGGAAGAACGTGACCTCCGCCTTCTCCTGTCCGCGCGCGATTTCGAGCTGCGCGTTCCGCATTGGCGAGGAGGGCATCACTTTCGTCCAACCTTCCGGCACCGCGAAGGTGAACGACCCGACGTTGAATGATTCGGCTGCTTCACAATTCGCCGCCGCAACAAAACAGAAAAGCACCGGAACGAGCCATGTCTTCATAGCTGCATCCAATATGCTTCTGCTTCGCACACGCAACCTGCGCGGCGGTTTTCGCGCTACAAAACCGAGAGCGGCCGGTGCTAGAGTGCGGCGGATGGATTTGCTCGCTCCGCTGAAAACGCATTTCGGCTACGATGCTTTCCGTCCGCTCCAGGAGGAGATCATCCGCGACTCGCTCGCCGGGCGGGACGTTTTCGCGCTCATGCCGACTGGCGGCGGCAAATCGCTCTGCTTCCAGTTGCCGGCGCTGCTGCGCGACGGCCTGACGATTGTCGTCTCGCCTCTCATTGCCCTCATGAAAGACCAGGTGGACGCACTGCAAGCGAGCGGGATTGCGGCGACGTATCTGAACTCGACGCTCGATGCTGGTGAAGCGAAGGCGCGCTGGCGCGGATTGCATGGCGGTGCATACCGGATGCTCTATGTCGCGCCCGAGCGCTTGATGCTCGAAGGCTTTCTCGAGAAGGCGCTGAATTGGAACATCGCGCAGATCGCGATCGACGAGGCGCATTGCATCAGCGAGTGGGGCCACGACTTCCGGCCGGAATACCGCGAGCTGAAGAAGCTGCGGACGCATCTGCCGGAGGTGCCGACGATGGCGGTGACGGCCACCGCGACCGAGCGGGTGCGCGACGACATTCTGAAGCAGCTCAAGCTGCGCGACCCGCGTTGCTACGTCGCAAGCTTTGATCGGCCGAATCTCACGTATCGCGTCGTGCCGAAAGCTGCGCCCTACGATCAATTGCTGAGCTTCCTCGAAGCGCGCTCGCACGAGAGCGGCATTGTTTATTGCGCGAGCCGCAAGCTGACAGACTCGATCGCGTCGAAGCTGAACGCGGACGGAATTCAGGCGAAGCCGTATCACGCCGGGCTTGAGAGCGACGAACGGGCAAAGAATCAGGAAGCATTTCTGCGTGACGACGTGCGCGTGATCGCGGCGACGATCGCATTCGGGATGGGCATCAACAAGCCGAACGTCCGCTTCGTGGTGCACCACGATCTGCCGAAGAACATCGAGAGCTACTACCAGGAAACGGGACGCGCCGGGCGCGACGGTCTGCCCAGCGAATGCGTGCTGCTCTTCAGTGCGGCGGATGTGGTGAAGCAGACGCGCTTCATCGAGGAAAAGAGCGAGCCGGAAGCGCGGATCGCGCGCGAGCAATTGCGGCAGATGGTGCACTTCGCGGAGGCACGTGAATGCCGGCGGACGACCTTACTGCGCTACTTCGGCGAGGAGCGGCCGGACGAGCCGTGCGGTGGGTGCGACAACTGCCTGACGCCACGCGAGACCTTCAATGGCACAATCGCGGCGCAGAAGTTTCTGTCGTGCATCGCGCGAATCCATCAGAAGAGCGGCTTCGGCTTCGGGTTGAATCACATCGTCGAGGTGCTGACCGGCGCGAAGACGGAAGCCGTCCGGCAGCGCGGGCATGACCAGCTCTCGACCTACGGGATCGGAAGCGAGATGAAGCGCGAGGCGTGGCAGGCTGTCGGGCGCGAGTTGTTGCGGCTGGGCCTCGTCGAGGCCGCGCCGGGGAAGTTCGCCACGTTGAGCTTGAGTGAGAAGGGCATGGCCGCGCTGCGCGAGCGGATCTCGATCACACTTACGAAGCCGGTCGACGTCGCGAAGAAGACGACGACGCGCGCCGGACAGATCGAAGCGGACGAGAAGCTATTCGACCAACTGCGTGCCGTGCGTCGCACGCTGGCGGACGAACGCAACGTGCCCGCCTACGTGATCTTCTCCGATGTGGCGCTGCGCGAGATGGCACGCAGTTACCCGACCACGCCGGCTGAGTTCCGACAAATACCGGGCGTCGGCGAGCAGAAGCTGAAGGATTTCGCTGACCCGTTTCTCGGCGCGATTCGCGAATACCTCGAAGTGAACCCGCGGCAGAGCTTCGCCGCTGCGACGCCGCCAATGCCCGCGCGCCGCAAGGCACTGAACGACAGCGAAGCCGAAACTCTGCGGCGCTTTGAGGGTGGCGAATCGATCGATGACATCGCGCGCGCGCGTGGTTTTACCCGCGGCACGATCAGCACGCATCTGGCGCTGGCGATCGAATCGGGCGCGCCGCTGTCGCACGACCGATTCTTCAGCGCAGACCAGCAGGCTGAGATCGCGGTGGCATTTGGACGCAGCGGCGGTGGCAATCTCGTCGGGCTCCGCGATTCGTTAGGCGGAAAATACAGCATCGATGAGCTGCGGATCTTTCGCGCCTTCGCGCAGCGGCAATTCTAGCCGGGGAC
>DATHXZ010000682.1:0-3497 GCA_035459405.1 Chthoniobacterales bacterium | reverse complement strand
TGGAGCTGAACGTTTTCGCGAATCAAAACCAGACCGTCGAGCCCGACGTCGCGGCGAAGATTTGCGAAGCGCACGGCTACGTTTTCGAGATGGAGCGCCGCGAAAAGGGCGCCGGCGTGCACAAGGTGGAGCAGGTCGTTGTCGCTCCGCCGCCTCCGGTCATCGAGAAGGAGGAAGAGCTCAAGATCCGTGCGCCGATCATCACTTTCATGGGGCACGTCGACCACGGCAAAACGTCGCTCATGGATGCCATCCGCAAGACGCGTGTGGCAGCTGGCGAAGCCGGTGGCATCACGCAGCACATCGGCGCCTACTCGGTCGATTACAAAGGTAACCACATCACGTTTTTGGATACGCCCGGCCACGCTGCATTTACTGCGATGCGTGCGCGCGGCGCTCACGTCACCGACATCGTCGTGCTCGTTGTCGCCGCTGACGATGGACTGATGCCGCAGACGATCGAAGCGATCAATCACGCGAAAGCCGCCGAGCACGTGAAGATCATCGTCGCGATTAACAAGATCGACCTGGCATCGGCAAACATTGATCGGGTCAAGAAGCAGCTGCAGGAGCGCGACCTGACGCCGGAAGACTGGGGTGGCGAAACGATCGTCGTGCCGGTTTCCGCGACCAAGGGTACGGGCATTGATCAGCTGCTCGAGAATATGGCGGTGCAGGCGGAGGTGATGGAACTGAAGGCTTCGCCGACAGCGACGCCGCGCGGCACGGTGATCGAGGCGCAGGTGGAAGCTGGCCGCGGCCCGACGGCGACCGTCATCGTGCAAATGGGCACGTTGAAGCCAGGCATGCCGTTCATCTGCGGCGACTACGCCGGGAAGGTGAAATCGCTCGTCGATGATCGCGGCAAGCCAATCAAGGAAGCTGGACCGTCCACGCCAGTGCGCGTGCTCGGGTTCATGGGCCTGCCGGAAGCCGGCGATGAATTTCTCGTCATGGAGTCGGATCGCGACGCCAAGACGCTGAGTGAAGAGCGCCTGCAGGCGAAGCGCGCCGAGAAACTCGCCGCGCCGCAACGCGCCACGCTCGAGACGTTGCTCGAAGCTGCCGACGGCAAGAAGAACCTCCGCATCGTGCTGAAGTGCGACGCACAGGGCTCACTTGAGGCGCTGCACACCGCGCTCGGCCAGATCGAGAGCAAGAAAGTCGATCTCGATATCATCCACTCCGGCGTTGGTCCGATCTCCGAGAACGACATCCTCCTCGCGAGCGCGTCGAATGCCGTCGTGATCGGCTTCAACATCAAGGTCGAGAGCATGGCAGTGAACGCCGCGAAACGCGAAGGCGTGCAGGTGAAGCTCTACAGCATCATCTACGAGCTCATCGACCAGATCAAAGAATCGATGGCCGGCCTGCTCGATCCGGAGCATCGCGAAACCGTCATCGGTCATGCCGAAGTGAAGCAGGTCTTCAAGCTCAGCCGAGGCATCGTTGCCGGCTGCCTCGTCACCGATGGCCGTATCGGCCGCACCGCGCGTGCTCGCGTATTGCGTCGCCGCCAGCCCGTTTACGATGGCGGTCTGTCGACTCTCCGGCGTTTCCAGGACGACGTGAAGGAAGTGCGCGTCGGCCTCGAGTGCGGCATCAAGCTCGGCGACTTCAACGAATATCAAGTGGGCGACATCATCGAGTGCTACAACCTCGAGCAGGTCGCACAGAAGCTGTAGTGCTGTAGCCGCGGCGCTGTGTCGCCGCGCAGCACCCTCACGCCTCGACACAGCGAGGCGGCTACAACATGAACAACCGATTACTTCGCGTGAATGAACTGGTGAGGCGTGAGCTCAGCACCATCATCACTCGCGATATGACGTTCGAGAACGTGCTCGTGACGGTCAACCAGGTCGACGTCACGCCTGATCTGCGCAACGCGCACGTCTTCGTCAGCGTGCTTGGGAAGGGCAGCCACAAGGGCGTGATCGCCGATCTGGAGGACAATCGCGTCGCACTGCAAGCCTCGTTGATGAAGCACGTCGTGCTGAAGTACACGCCCCACCTCGTCTTTCACCTCGACGACTCGATCGAGCGCGGCGATCGCGTCTTTAAGATTCTGCAGGAGATCGAGCCCGACGCCGATGGCGATGCCGACGAGCGAGACTAGCGCCGAGCCCACTCGACCGGCTGTCGGAACGAACTCGAGCTTCGGCGACATCGCGGCAGCGTTGCGCACAGCCGACTCGGTCGTCGTCCTCAGTCACGTTCGTCCGGACGGCGATGCGTTCGGCAGCCAGCTCGCGCTAGCCCTCTCGTTGCGGGAGCTCGGCAAGAAAGTGACCGTCTGGGCGGAAGAAGGGTTGCTCGCGAAATACAGCTTTCTGCCTGGTGGAAAGACGCTCGTGCATCCACCTGCTGAAGCGGTGCATTTCGACGTGGCCGTTGCGCTCGATACAGCCGTGCAGAGCCGCCTCGGTCTCTCCCTCGATGCGGTTCACACCCATACGTGGATCAACATCGATCATCATCCGACCAATCCCCGATACGGCGACCTCGTCTACATCGACCCGACCGCGCCCGCGACCGGACAGATCCTCTTTGAGCTTCTCTCGGCGACCGATCTCCCGATGAATCCAGAGATTGCAGAAAACCTTTTCGTCGCCATTTCCACCGACACCGGCTCGTTCCAGTATCCGAACACCACCGCACGCACGTTCGAGATCGGTGCGGAGTTGCTAGAGTGCGGCGTCAACGTCGGGCGTATCAGCCAGCTGCTTTATGAGAGTTATCCGCGCCGACGCATCGAATTGCTGCGTGAACTGCTTGGCACGATGCGCTTCGAAGCCGATGGCCGCGTCGCGAGCTTCAGTCTCAGTCTCGCGACAGCGAGCAGGCTCGGCGTTTTGCCGGAAGACAACGAAGGACTAATTGATCACATCCGCGCCGTCGAAGGTGTGGTCGTTGCGGTGTTCTTCGAAGAGCTGCTCGAGGGCAAGGTGCGCGTCAGCATGCGTTCGAAGAGCGAAGCGACGGACGTGGCGGCGATTTGTCACCGTTTTGGCGGCGGCGGTCACAAGCTCGCGGCGGGCGCACGCGTGCGGGGCACATTGGCCGAAGTGGAACGACGCGTGATGGAGGCAATCTGCAATGTCGTTGACTGCGACTCCTGACGGCGTTCTGCTCGTCGACAAGGCGGCGGGAATGACGTCGCACGACGTCGTTGCGCTGGTTAGGAGACAGCTTCAGATCAAAAAGGTGGGGCACTGCGGGACGCTTGATCCGATCGCGACCGGGCTGCTGCTGCTGACGCTCGGCCGCGGGACGAAGATCCAGGACCTGCTCATGAGCGAGGACAAGGAATATACGGGGACGTTGACGCTTGGCCTGACGACCGACACACAGGATCGGGCTGGCAAGGTTCTCGACGAGCGACCGGTGCCGCCGCTCCATGAACAGCTGGTGCGCAGCGCGTTCGAGAAGTTTCGCGGCGATTTCTACCAGATGCCGCCGATGGTTTCCGCGATCAAGCAAGGCGGCGTGCCGCTCTA
>DATHXZ010000681.1:0-4821 GCA_035459405.1 Chthoniobacterales bacterium | reverse complement strand
TTCCACTTCCCAGCCTTCGCCGTGGAAGAGATCGGCTGTCGCTTCGCCGAGGTATCCGCAGCCGGCAATCAGAACGCGCGGCATGCGTGCGCTACTTCGGAGCGGCAGTCAGCTCGATTTCGTCGAACGGATTCGCCTGCGTCGCGTTCACCTGATGGAGCCGGATCAACTCGAGCAGCGCAAGAAACGTGACCACGATCTCCACGCGCGACGCCATTCGCACGAACAGCTCCGAGAACTTCAGCGCAACGCCATCGGACATGCGCTGCAGGATCCACTCGATCTTGTCCGAAACGGTGTAGTGCTCACCGAAGATCTCGCGCAGGTCTTCGCGCGCTTCGACGCGTTTGATGACGGCCTGAAAGGCGTTGATGAGCTGAAACACGCCAACTTCGCCGAGCCGTAGCGGCGCCGCGACGACAGGACCGATCCCGTTCGGCTCGCGAACGAAGATCAGCTCCTGTTCGAGCTGACGTTGCTGAAGCTGCGCGGCTGCTTCCTTGAATTTCTTGTACTCGATCAACTGTCGAATGAGGTCCCACCGCGGATCGTCCTCTTCGACATCCTCCTCCGGTGGCTGCTGATCGACCGGCAGCAGGCTGCGGCTCTTCAGGTAGATGAGGTTCGCCGCCATCACGACGAACTCGCCCGCGACGTCAATGTTCAGCTCTTTGAAGGCTTGGAGATACTCGAGGTACTGCTTCGTAATCCGCTCGAGCGAGATGTCGTAGATGTCGACCTCGTCGCGTTTGATGAGGTAGAGCAGCAGGTCGAGCGGACCCTCGAAGATCTCGAGCTTGACCTTATAATCTGTCTCCATCGCGGGCCGGCGAGGTTACTCGCGCGGAGAACGAATGTAAACGCGCCGCCGGTCGATCGGCTACGCGGCCTGGGCGACGATTTTCCTGTGCACCCAGATGCTGTTCACGATGCCTAGCGCAAACATGATCATGAGCACAAACGAACCCGAGTAGCTGATGAGCGGCAACGGCACACCGGTGATCGGGAGCATTGAGATCGTCATCCCGACGTTCTGGAAGATGTGCGTGAATATGAGCGCCGAGAATCCCACTACGAGTAACAACCCGAACTGATCACCCGCACAGAAGGCCACGAACAAGCACGTGAGCAGCAGCAGACCAAACGCACCGAGCAGAATTGCGCCGCCGATGAACCCCCACTGCTCGCCGATGGCGGAGAAGATGTAGTCGTTGTGCACGGCCGTCGCGGGGAGGAAGCCGAGCTCGATCTGCGTGTTGGGCGCCTTGAATCCCTTGCCCGCCCAGCCGCCGGAGCCGATCGCGATGAGCGACTGGTTGATCGCCCACGCCGAGCCTTGGGTATCGATGTCGGGATTGATGAACGCGGTGATGCGCTCCTTCTGGTACGGCTTCAGGCCGAGATTGATGGCGAGGGGGATAAACGCCGCCACGATGAGAATGATGCAGACAAGATAACGAACCGGAATGCCCGCTACAAAAAGCAGCGCGAGCAATACCGGTCCCCAGATGATCGTCAGACCCAGGTCGGGCTGCATCAGGATAAGCAGACACGGCGCGCCGACGATCGCGCCGCAAAGCACCAGGCGCAGCATCGGATGCATCTCCTTAAACTGGCTGAGGAACAGCGCGAGCACCATGATGCCGGCGATCACCGCGAGCTGTGCCGGCTGGAAGTTGAACGGTCCCAGATCGAGCCAGCTGCGCGCACCATACACCTTCGTGCCGATGAATCGCGTCAGGACGAGGAAGAAAATGCCGGCGAAATACATCGGCAGCGCGCCCCACTTAATCCACCGGTAATCGATCAGGCTGGTAACCATGAACGCGAGCGTTCCCGCCGCTACCCAGTTCGCCTGCTTGCGCCAGAACTCGGCGGCAATTGTATCCGTGCGCATGTAAGTCGCGCTGTAGATCGCGACGACGCCGAAAATCGCGAGCGCGACGGTCAGCACGACGAGCAGCCAGTTAAGGCCGAGAAGTTTTCGGAGATATGGACTCATTCCCAGGGTTGCTTTGCCCGCACATTCGCGCCAAGCGTCGGACTATATACACACAAGCCGCGCTGGTAAATGACGGTCGTTCGTTTCCGGAGTCCGAGAACGCCGAAGCAGACGGGCGCGTGCGCCCGCGGGTTGCAGTCTGAAGCCCGCGTCGACACGCAAACGACTGGGACACTTTGGCGCCTTCGAAGCAGGTCTAGTCGTCTTGTTTGAAGCCAAATTCCTCGTTCTCAAGTGATTACATCAAAGGGCATGCGGATATGCGAGCGCATCTTGTCAGCAATCTCGCGCAACCTAAATTGAGCCTGTCGGCGTTAACTCTGGAGGAAGACGATGCCAAAGAAGACGAAGCGCAAACTGGCCCATCCGAAGCTGCCGATGCAGCGCCACCTTAACCTTCAGGATGGCGGCAAGTATTTCGATCTACGCGCCATTTTCGAGCGGTTAAACGCTCGCTACTTCCGCAATCGGCTTCGCGGCTACAGCGTTGTCTGGGGACGAAAGCGGAAGCAACGGCCGAAAGAGTATTTCGTCTTCGGCACGATCCAGGAGGAGGACCGCGTGATCCGTATCAATCCATGGCTGGACCAGCCCTTCGTGCCACGCTGGTTCATCGAGTACATCATGTACCACGAGATGCTGCATGCGTTTGTGCCGGACGAGATCGGACCGGATGGCCGCCGCCGCGTGCACACTGAGGAATTCTACCGGCGCGAGAAGGAGTTCCCGGCCTATCGGCGCGCGCGGCGGTGGGAAGAAGAGAATCTCGAGCGCTTTTTGCGCTGACTTGCGGCGCTAGCCGCCATTGCGGTCGCGCTGAGTGGTCCCCGGCCGGTAATCAGACGGTGAGGGTGTCATCGCTACGTTCTTTCTGATTAAGTACCAGAGGGTTGTCGCGAGGAGCAGGGCGATCAGCTTCGCGCGCCAGTTCTTCAGAATCCATTTCTTCATAAGTGCCGGCCAGCAGAAGTTCGCCGATGCGTTTGCGGAATGCTTCCGGAGTGAAATTCCGTTCAATCCGGCGCCGATGACAAATCGCAATACTGCCGGTCTCCTCCGAGACGATCACCGCGATGGCGTCTGATTCTTCCTTAATCCCGAGCCCGGCGCGGTGGCGCAACCCGAGACTGCGGTCCAGCGTTTCGCGCTGGCTCACCGGGAAAATGCATGCGGCCGCGGCGATGCGGCCGTTGCGCATGATCACGCCTCCATCGTGCAACGCGCTCTTCGGATGGAAGAGCGTCAGCATCAATTCGATCGAGAAATCCGCGTCCAGGATCACACCGGTCTCCTCGTAGACACGTATCGACGTATCACGCTCGATCGCGATCAGCGCACCGAATTGCTTGTTCGCCAGCTGCATGACCGCTTCGACGATGTCGTGCACGGTTTCGCGCTTCTCGCTCGTGAGGGAAAAGATCGGATGCCCGCCGAGCTCGGCCAGGCCACGACGCAGCTCAGGTTGGAAGATCACAACCAACGCGACGGCGAGGAAAACGGAAAAGCTTCGGATGATCCAGCCGATCACCGTGAGGTTCAGCAGCTGCGAGATCAGCGTCAGGGTCAGGAAAACAATCGCGAGCCCCGTCAGCACCTTCGCGCCGCGGGTGCCTTTGAAATAGAGGTAGCCGTAATAGATCCCGACACTCAGGAGGATGATCTCGATGAGCCCACGCCATCCATCGAGCCAACCCTGAACGGTCTGCTGGATCATCTTGCGTCCTCCAGCAGCGCTTCGGTCGCGCGGAGACCGAGTGTATTCGGCTTCACATCGTGTACGCGCAACACATCGGCGCCCCGCTCGCGCAGCAGCGCCGTCATCGCGATCGTCGGTGCGATCCGGTCTGAAATGTCTGAGGAGCCAGTCACTTTGCCGAGGAAGGATTTGCGCGAGACACCCACGACCAGTGGCCGATCGTCAACGCGCAGCCGCGGCAGATTGCGAAGCAATTCGAGATTGTGCTCCAGCGTCTTTCCGAACCCGATTCCCGGATCAAACGCAATCGCCATCGGCTCAATGCCGCACTCTAGGGCGCGGGTATATTGTTGTCGAAAAAATTCACCCACCTCGCGCACAACATCATCGTAATGTGGCGCTTTTTGCATCGTCCGGGGCGTGCCTTGCATGTGCATGATGATGAAGCCGCACCCGCTTTCGCCTGCCAGCGGCATCATCGCATCATCCGCACGGCCGCCTGAGATGTCATTGATGATCGAAGCGCCTGCATCCCATGCGGCGCGCGCGACGCTCGCCTTCGCGGTGTCGATCGAGATCAACGCTTCGGTTGCCGAGCGAAGGCGCCGAATGACTGGCAGAACCCGGCGAAGCTCTTCGTCTTCCGCCACTGATTCAGAGCCCGGGCGCGTGGACTCGCCGCCGATGTCGAGGATCGCCGCACCATCGCGCGACATCTGCAGCCCATGCTCGACCGCTTTGTCCGTGTCGTAGAACTCGCCGGCGTCGGAAAAGGAGTCCGGCGTCACATTCAGCACACCCATGATCAGCGCGCCGGGCGAGAACTCGATCGTCTGGTCGGCGATCTTCCAGCGAGCTGCGGCCATCAAGTTCAGACTATCACGTGGCGCTGGTTATTCGACCTGATCGCACCGACAGTCCTGCCTACACGTGGCTGCAAACGGCGACAATTTGAAGCGGGAGATTCTGCGGCTGCTCTCGGCGCCGAAATACCGGCCGCTCGACAAGGTAGAGCTGGGCAAGGCGCTCGGCCGTAAAAGCGGCGTGCGTCTCGATTTGAACCAGACGCTGAAGGAGCTGGAACGCGAAGGAGAGATCGCGCGCATCCGGAAGAATCGCTACG
>DATHXZ010000680.1:0-5560 GCA_035459405.1 Chthoniobacterales bacterium | reverse complement strand
CCAGAGACGCAGCGCGGATTTTCTCGCCCTTTGAGCAGGGTGAAAAGACCGTCACGCGAAGGTTCGGCGGGCTCGGTCTCGGCCTCGCGATCTCCAAGTCGATCGTCATGATTCACAAAGGCACGATCGCAGCCTCGAGCCCCGGCCCGGGGCAGGGCGCCACATTCACCATTTCACTCAAGGCGATTCCCGCCGCGGCGCGCGGCGACGAGGCACCGGCTCGCCAGCCAAGCAGACGCCAGCACAGCTCCCGAATCCTGCTCGTTGAAGATCACGAGGACACGCTCGTCTTGCTCTCGCGACTGCTCGCGCGCTGCGGCTACAAAGTCACCACCGCCAGCAGCGTCACCGCGGCCATCAAACAGCTCGAGGAAAGCCGCTTTGACATCGTGGTGAGCGACATCGGACTGCCCGACGGCAGTGGGTGCGACATCATCGCACGCGGCCGCAGCGAATCAGCCTCGCCGGGACTCAAAGGAATCGCGATCAGCGGGTTCGGCAGCGAGGAAGACATCAGGCTCAGCAAAGCATCCGGGTTCCTGTACCACCTCACCAAGCCGATCGATTTCCAGCAGCTCCAAGCCGTCCTCGACGAGGTAGAAGCAGCCTAGCTGGCGAGGCGGAATCGCGCGCCTGCTCTTACGCGCTCATTCACCCGCGCTGGTCCGTGGGTGGCGGCGCGGCGAATGGTTCCGCCTCGATGGACCATCTGGTGTGTTTCCGGTGCGGATTGCGGAAGCTGCAGGTAGACTTGCGACGCTATGGCTTCTCGTATCCAAGCACGCGCGCTTCCAGGCTGCCCTTGCGCGGATCGTCCTTAAACGTCACCCAAGCCTCGCGCGAACCGCGTCGCGGCAGGAACGCGATCTCGAAGTCGCCAGTCTCTTCCTTGCCAGCGCCGCGGAGCACCACCTCAATGTGCACGCCTTCGGCGGTGTGATCTCCCTTGTTGGTTGCATTGATCGAAACCGCGAAGTAGCCGGACCGCTGCTCCGGCGTGCCAACCTCCAGCTGGATATCGGGCGGAGCGTTGCCGATCGTCAGGCTCTCGTAGATCAGAAAGCCGATCAGTGCGACGATCAGCGCGGTGCTCGCCGCGAACACCGACCATTCCAGCCAGTTCTTTTGCGCCTTCTTCATTGTAGGAGTAGCCGCCCGGCTGACGCGCCAAGGGTCGCGGCGAGCCCGAGCACGACGACCTGTGCGGCAGCGGTGTTCATGGTCACATCGTCCATCCGGCCGAAGAACCAAAGCACTGCGGCAGAGATCACGAGCGCGACACCGTAAGTGACGATCGTGCCGACGATGACCGATCCGATCCCCTGCGCGACAACGAAGCGCCCCGAGCCGGTGAACTCGATGTAGTAGAGGACCAGACCGGTGAGCAGGATCGAGAGCGCTGCTAATCCAAGAAGATTCTCAACCCGCGCTTCGCTCGCGATCATGATGATTTCCTCGGTCGGCGCGACGTTCGAGGCGAAGAGCATCGAGCCACAGGCTGCGATCACGAGCTGTCCGCTGAATGTAACTTCCTCCTTGGCCGAAGCCTCCGCGCCGCCTTTCTCGCGGTCTCCGCCACCGCCGAGCTGCGAGGTGCCGACGGAGATGCCGATTGCGACCGTCATCGCTTCAACGGTGATCTTGCCGACGAGCTCGTAGGCAGCCATGTCGCTCTCGAGTTGGCCGAGCAGAAACAGCACGAGCGCGGCGACCACCAGCCCGAGTCCCATCTCCTCCACCGAATCGATTGCGACTTCCGACCAGGAGGCGTCCTCGTGGAGGCCTGCGTAGTGATTGTAGCCAAACAACAGGACGAACGTGGCGGCAACGTAGACGAGTAGCCGCATCGGCTCGGCGACGAAACCGGTCCACCACACTTCCATCGTGTAGAGGAGCGGGAGACTAAACATCAGCCCGCCGGCCGTGCCGCGCGCGTACTCTCGGAGCGAGTTGGCGACGCGCAGGTTCACAACGCCGAACCTAACAGCGTCGGCTTAAACGGCGGGAATATATTCTTCCTGGATGTCGAACTTCACCGTGATCTGCCGAACGCGCCGATTCACCGCCATCACTTTGCGCAGCTCGGGATTGAAATAGTCCTTCAACATCGATGGCCGCGGGTGCTTCAGGTAGTAGTCGGGATCCTGCCGGATCGCGGAGGCGGCGACGACGTCGAGCTCGTCGCGCGTGGAGACGTGCTGGATGACGCAAGGTACGTGAGTGAAGCCCATGTCGCGCAGCGCGTACGCGCGGTGGCTGCCGTTGTTCAGGATGAGCCGGTTCTCGGCGCGGATTGCGTTGAGGAAATTCGTGCCGAAACCGACGGCGAGACCGACGACTCCGACCAGCGCACCGGGATGCGTGTAGCCCTGGATGTGTCGGCCCTCGAGCGCCATCGCTTTGAGGAAGCGCATGTCGCACGACCGCGAAACGAAGACGAAACTGCCATCGTTCAAGCGCGACCAGCGGGCTGGGGGATTCGGGTGATCATAGGGCAGGCAGGTGCGGAAGATCTCTTCATCGCTCGGCGCCGGTCCGAGCTTTTGTTTCAGCTCGCGCACGAACGCGAGATCGATGTGCTTCTGGTAAACCACCATGCTGTCGAGCTCGACGAAAGCGATCTCGGTCGGCACGGTGTTGAAGCCGGCTTTTACGAGCGGGTCTTTGAGAAATTCGATGAGCAGCGGCTCGTATTTCGCGTCGACTGGAACGGGCGTCGTCACCGGGTTGTCGGCGCAACCTGCTTCGTCCTTCTTCAGCTTGCGGACGCGTTCCTTTGCCGCCTGCCACTCGGCGATCAGCGTGGCTTCGTTTTCGGGATGCACGGCCTGGCTGCGAACGAAACGCAGGAAGCGCTTCAATGTCGGGCGACCGGTGAGGTAGAGCGTTTCGCCCGGTCCGTGGGGATCCAGCGTGCCGGCGGGTTCGCGCTGTACAGCAGGTGGAGCGGTGGGCTCGGCGTGAAGGATTTCTGAGGTGCTCATGGTAACGCCTTTCTGGCTGAGTGGGTTTGCAGCTGGTGGTGGCTCACCACCACGACCAGAACTCGACGCGGAAGGTGCGCGACAACCGGCGCATCATCAGGGTGATGATCTGCCGCTTCCCGCAATAAATCTTCGCCATGCCGGTCATTCCGGGCTTGAGCAATCCGTCCGCGTTGTCGATTTCCGTGGTGACGAGGATGGTATTCGCGGATTTCCCCGCATCGCCGGTCGCGTCAGGAAGCAGGCCGCTCTTGGGCGCTGATGCGCTCGGTGCAGACGCTCCGCCGTCTCCGGCTGTCGTCGCGATGTCCGTCACCTTGCCGGGGAAGACGCGTTCCGGAAATGCGCGCACTTTCAACGCGACGGTGTGCCCGTTTCGAACGTCGGCGATCTCCTTCTCCGATACCGCAATCTCGGCCGTGATCGTTTTCGAATCCTGCACTTTGGCGATCAGATCGCCCTTCGCGACAGCCTGGAGCCTCATCGCCTTCAGCTGACGAGACGGCGTCGTGACGATCCCGGCCGCAGGACTGCTTACGACGGTCAACCGCAGTTGCTCCCGCAAGTGGCGAATCTGCGATTCCTGGCTCGCGACCGTTCCGCGTAGCGCTTCGATCTCTTCCGGACGTGTGCCGGCGAGCAGCAGGTCGAGCTTCTTCTTCGCTTCGGCGAGATCGCTCTCCGCGCTCGCGACGAGCCGCGCGCTCTCTTCGTAGTCGAGCATCGAGGTCAGCTGCTGTTCGTTGAGCGCTCTGAAGCGATCGAGACGCCCGCGGTGGTATTTCAGTTGTTCTTCGTGACGCGCGACGGTTGTCATCGCGACCTCGATTTCCTCTGGTCGCGAGCCGGCTTCGAGGAGCCTCAAACGCGCGCGACTCTCGCCGGCCAGCGCTTCGGTCTTCTCAAGCTCGGCGCGCAGGTCACGATCGACGATGCGAGCGATTGGATCGCCGGCCTTCACGTGCTGGCCTTCATCGACGACCACTTCGCTGATCATGCCTTCGATCTCTGCGCGCACGTCAGCATTGTGGATCGGCAGGACGTTGATCGAGCCAGCCACCTTTAGTTCCAAAGGCACAACGATCATCAGGAACAGCACGGCGGCGGCGATGAGCCACTTCCGTCCGCGGCGGCTCTTGCGATCTCCGTCCTTGCGTCTCGAGCGGCTCGACGATTCGCCCGGCTCGCGGTTTCGACCAAACAAGCCGCGCACTTTGCTTCTAAATCTCATCCCGATGAGTCCCGCAAAGGCGAAGAAGGCGAGCCGTTGATCCGCCATGATCAGGTGTTCGCCTATCGCCCATGCGAAGTAAGTGAGGATCGCAATCGAGGCGATCGCCGCGGGTATGCCGTAGGTGAGATAGATGCGGCGCTCGCGCGGCAGTGCGGCCGGCAAGTTGCCGAAAACGCCCCCGAGACTCTTGAGGCACGCGCCGAGGTAGCGGAACGACTTCTTGCGCAGGTTCGGGATGCCGAGGTAGTCGCTGAGCAGGTAGTAGCCGTCGAGTTTGATGAGCGGGTTGAAATTGAAAAACGTCTTGATGCCCGACGTGGCCATGACGACGAGCGCGACGTGGTTGATCCAGCCATCGCTGTCGGTCACGCGCCAGGCGAGCGTCGCGACCGCCCAGATGAAAAGCTCGAAGTATGGCCCTGCGAAGCTCACCCAGAGGCGCTGCGCTTTCGGGAAGAACCAGGCGTCGCTCACGTTGCAGTAGAACGCCGGCTGGAGGTAGATGAGCAGGAAACCCATCTCGCGCACTTCGCCGCCGAAGTATTTGCACGTCAGCCCGTGCGCAAATTCGTGCAGCATCACGACGACGAAGATCGTCGCGATCAGCAATGGCACCGTCGAGAGGCTGTAAAGGTCGGCGGCGGCCTGCAGGATGTCGGACCAATTGAATGCGGTCACCGCGACTGCGATGAAGATGAGTGCCGCCGAGACAAAGACGAAGTGCGGCGTAAAGCAGAACCGCACCCACGGCAGCAATCGGTTCAGGACCGCTTCGGGATCGAGCAGCTTGAATCGCAGGTTCAGCCAACCGCCCGCCGCTACGCGTTTCTGCTCCTGCTTGCGACGCGACTCGCGACGCGCACCGGGGCGTTCGAGGAGCCGGTTCTTGTCCAGAGTTTTGATGAAACCAGCGAGCACCTTCGGCGCAAGCGACGCGCCGAACTTCTCCTCCACGCGTTGCTGGACCGCATCGAGCGGCGTCTCGCCATCGAGCTGTTCCGCGATGAAGCGTTCAGCTTCCTTCAGCCGGAAGAACTCGCGACTGAGCGGGTCCTTGATCACCAGCACGGCGCCGTCGGGCTCGTTCTGCACGCGACGATCCAGGTCTGTCCGCAGTTTTGGCAGAGTCGATGTCACGTCGCGCGTGGTTTGAGGTGGCCGGAGGAGAAAACAGAAGGCTGCCGGATTACGCCGGCAGCCTTCACGATCACTGCAACTGGAACCACGCGAGCGGATCGCGCCGTTCGCCTGGTTCAAACGGTGTCACAACTGCCGATTAGCGGCCGCGGCCGTGGCGACCGTTGCCGTTGTTTCCGTTGTTATGATTGTTGTTGTTGCCGTT
>DATHXZ010000679.1:0-1997 GCA_035459405.1 Chthoniobacterales bacterium | reverse complement strand
GTGGCCGACCGGCCAGTCGCCCCGGAGCACCGGATGCAACATCAAGGTCGCAAGTGCGAAGATGGAGGTGATCGCTGCAGCTTCTCGAGCGCGTTCCGAGGCGAAGAGCGGGCGCAGCCGGTGCGAAGCCGACAGCGCCCGGCCGGCGATAGTTCTCAGCGATAGGTGCAGACCGGGCGAGCCTGCCAGAGGGTCCGCCGGCGCTCAATGCTTCTATTGGGCTGACGGTATTCAAAAGCGCCAGAATACTGGCGCACTCCAAGACGCTGCCGCGCCCTCGCTTGCGTTTTGGCGTGCGGCGGTATTCCGCCGTTTCACATGGCGAGTGAACGTCACAATCCGCGCAAACCGCCGCTCGAACAATGCTTGCGCGCAGCCGAACCGGCCTCGCTACACTTCGCGATCCATCAACGCGAGCACGTGCGCTTTCTTGGCGCCGTAATCGAGCGACCGGAACATCCTGATTTCGTCGAGCCGCCGCACACCGTTCAGCGTGTCGAGGTATCGCGTGTAGCTCGACGCGAGCTCCGTCGTCTCGAGGTAGCGGCCGCGCAGATTCTCGCAACGGAAGGCGTTGGGATTCTGCGAGACGAAGAGGTGGAAGCGAAGCCAGCGCCGGTCGGTGCGCGACACTTTTTGCGTCTTGCGAAAGAACGCGACGAACAGGAGCAACACTAGATAGGTGTCGACCTGCGCCTGGAGTTCGAGATTGCGCGCGTAATCTTCCGACGCAATCTCGCGCTCGCCTTGCTTGAACTGCAGCGCCGCGTGGAGCGCGTGGTTGATCTCTTCCACGAACGCGATCAGCGAGCGGATGTTCGCGTCGTTCAAGCCGCTGCGCGGATCATGACGCTCGAGCTGTTCGATCAACCAACGCGAGTAGTAGATGCCGACGTAGAGCTGATCGTCCGCGCTGCGGATGAACGTGCGCGCAAGCTCGCTCAGCTCGCGGGCGGATGCGCCCGCCGCTTTCGTGAGCTGCGCGCAGCGCGTGCGGTCGATCAGGCAGTCTTCCAGGTTGATCCCAACCTGCGCGTAAGTGCGCTCGAAGAGACGTTGAATCTGGCTGAAGAGCGTCTCGTTCATCGAACGCTAGAAGATCTTCGGTGCGTTGTAGTCGTCGTCGAGGTTTAGCAGCTGCTCCGCGAGCTGATTCAGCGCGACACGCACATCGCGGAACCGATCGGACAGCTCTTCGTAGACGTCGTTCAGCTCGCAACGTCGGGCCGTCGCGTGCGAAGCGACCATCCCATAGTTCGTGCGCCCGATCTGCTCGTAGAACTTCATGTCCGGGCCGCCGCGCAGACTTCTGCGCTGCGTGTTCTCGTGAAAGATGCCGCTGATGAAGAGCGAGTAGTTACCGACGTGCGCCCGAAGCAGGAAGGCTTGCTCTGGCGTTGCTTTCGTTAGCGCGATCAACATGTCGCAGATGTATTGCCGGCCCTGTTCGTTCGCGAGATGCGGCGCCTGCATCCCGCCGATGCGTGAGAAGGTCTCGAGCAGAGACGCGACGTAATCGCACAGCTTGCGGTCATTGATGCCGGCCTGCCGCAAAACATGCCGCGCGAGCACGTAGAAGTAGAATTGCGACGAAATCGACAGGTGCCGGGCGTTCGACAGAATTGCTTCGACGAGCCGCGGGTGATCGAGCACTGCATCGCGCGTCTCGCGGTCGCTCAGCAGGTCGACTAACGAGACGCAATCGGTCTGCGAACGCGCCAAGGTGCGCACGACGAAGTCGAAATCCGAGGCGGTGAACCGCTCCCGACAATTCGCTCGAATCATCGAAGTCCAAGTATGAGCATCGGAGATGCCACTGGCAAATGGCGCGCAAACGACAGCTGCATGCTCATACTTCCCACGTTGTCTTCCCGGCGCAGGGCTCAACGCCCGCTCTCATGAGCAGTTCGCGTTAGGCAACCCGTCCGGTTGCTACATTCGACGGCACGGCAGCCGCCGGTATTCGCGCGCGTGTTGCGCGCGCGGCGCTACAAGCC
>DATHXZ010000678.1:0-1764 GCA_035459405.1 Chthoniobacterales bacterium | reverse complement strand
TGTCTGGTCAACGGCAGCGACGCCGTGAGCTGCGCACGTGAGATCAGGCCACAAAGCACATAAGGAAGTGATCGCCGCATGCATCCCGCATTAGGAAAACCGGCTCGCAACACAAGGGCGCGTGAGATGCTATACGTGAGTCACGTATAGCATCAGTCTGCGCTGCGGGTATCGGGGGCGAAATGGAGCCAGCTGCCCGATGAACCAGCCGTCCGCCCGCGTCGACACCGACTTGATGTCGACCACCGGCATAATGCCAGTCCGGCTCGGACTCGAATGCCTCGATCGGCCCGATCTGCAGCACGTCTCTTCCCCATTCCGCAATTGCCGCTCCGAAATCCGCACTCTGCTTCGCTTTCCGCTCCCTGCCGCGGCGCATCTGCACGGCCCTTCACCGTCGATCGGATGAAGCCAACCGGCTCGAGCGTGTAAGTGTTCATCGAAGGAAGGTTGTTCCCGGTCTCTGCGACGCAACCGCCGAACATGCGGCCGCGAAATGACTCCCAAAATGCAGAAACCAGACTACCAAATCAACATCATGAGCAGCAAACTCAGCGGCGGCTGCGCTTGCGGATCTATCCGTTACGCGCGGCTCACCCGGCGATGTTCGTCAATTGCTGCCATTGCGACGACTGCCAGCGGCTGACCGGTAGCGCATTCGTCATCAATGCCATCATCGAGACTCAGGCGATCGTGCTGCTCCGCGGAAACGCGATCGACTGCGCCTGGGCAGCGGCCTGCGAGTGCACGGCGGCTCGCGTTCCAGGAGCGGGCGAAAGCACCTGCGCAACTTGGCTCTCCCCGATCTCCCGCAGAACTTCACAAAAACACTCGCGCAGGAACTCGTAGTCGCCTTCCGCTTTTTCCATCTCCACCATGCGCGACCTTCGCGCGGGAGCGGCAACGTTGACAACGTTTCGTCCGTTATTACTTCGCAGCGCACCCGCTGTGCCGCGACTATGCGGTCGATTGGGCGCTTGACAGAACGTCCGCCATCTGAAAACCCAGGATGTTTGTATCGAACCGAGCGGGGTTCCCACGCGTTTCGACTCGCACTCGTGGACCTTTCAAACGCATAATAGCGGCTAACGACGCCGTTGAATACCGCCCCTCGTCATCCGTACGCCAACAGAGTTCTTGAACAGGAACTCCTAAGGGGCGTGACGCGTTTTCAAGAGCTGGAAGCGCGGATTGCTGCGCTGTCGAGCGAGGTAGAGCGCGGCGCTGCATTCGAGGTTGTTGCCGAAGGCTGGTTCGCTACCCAGCCAGTTGCTCAAGCACGTCACGTTTGGCCCGCAGATTCGCCACCGATCTCGCTTCAGGAGAAGCTGCAGCTTCCACTTAGGGACATGGGCGTCGATGGAATTGTCGAGACCAAGACTGACGAGCTATTCTGCTATCAAGCGAAGTTTCGCCGCGGGCGACCGGCACTGACTTGGACGGATCTCGCCACGTTTTTCGGCCTCACTGATTCCGGAAACGGCCGGATGGTATTCACGAACTGCGACGACATTTCGGAAGTCGCCGAGCAAAGACCTGCCGCTCTGTTTGTGCGAGGCAGTGATCTCGACCGACTGACGGCCGACGACTTACGGCTCATCGAAGCATGGATTGCGGGCGCTTCAATACGGAGGACGCGTAAATCGCCTCTTCCGCATCAAACCAAAGCGGTTGAACGAATCCTCTCGGGACTGAGCCGGCACACCCGTGCAACTGCGTTGATGGCCTGTGGTACGGGCAAAACGCTCATTTCGTTGTGGGTAG
>DATHXZ010000677.1:0-5398 GCA_035459405.1 Chthoniobacterales bacterium | reverse complement strand
CGCGAACCGGTTGCTCAATTCGACCGCTTCGTCGTTCGATTCGACCAGAATGATCGCGCTGTTCTCCGCGACCGATTGCTGCGCAGTGGTCGCGGTCGGCAATGTCGCGAGCTGCTTCTCGATCTCGATTGCGACTTGTTGCGCGAGGGCGCTCGAGGTGGTGAGCAAAATGGCGGAGGCATCGGTGTCATGCTCGGCCTGCGCCAGCATGTCTGCGGCGATCCATGACGGCTCGCCGTCGTTCGCGATGATCAGGATCTCGGTAGGGCCGGCGATGAAATCGATGCCGACTTCGCCCGCGAGCAGCTTCTTGGCAGCGGCGACGTAGATGTTGCCAGGACCAACGATCCGATCGGCGCGTGGGACCGTTTCAGTTCCAAACGCAAACGCCGCAATCGCGTGCGCTCCGCCGAGCAAGAAAACGCGCGCATTTCCGAGCAGACGAGCGGTGCCGATAATTTCCGGTGTCGGTTTCGGCGTCGTGACACAGATATCCGGAACGCCAGCAACTTGCGCGGGAATCACCGTCATCATGACCGTCGAGGGCAGGGGATAACGACCTCCGGGAATGTATGCGCAGACTGTGTCGAGCGGGCGAATCATCTGGCCCACGCGGAGTCCCGGCGCGAGCTCCCGCGTCTGTTCGGCGGGCATTTGCATCTCGGCAAATGCGCGGATGTTCGCGGAGGCTTGTGTCACTGCATCACGGAACGGTTCGCTCAATTGCTCGGCCGCAGCATCCAGCTCCGATTGAGCGACCAGCGGTGACTCGCGGCTGAGGCCATCGAAGCGGCGCGCGTATTCAAGCAGCGCTTCCTCGCCACGCGCACGTACATCGTCGAGGATCGGTCGCACGATGGCCTCTGCTTCTGCGAGCCGCGTCTCCTTGCGCGTGAACACGTCCGCCGCCTCGCGCGATTTGATGACTTTGATCATGATCTTAGAAGCGTCCGCGAAAGTCGAAAGCGCCCTCACCTCAATCGTCTCCCGCATCTGCCGCAAACCGGTTCGCCTGCCTGAACGTGGAACGGCGGTGTCATACCGCCGCTCCGTCGCTGTGGAACGGCGGTATTATACCGCCGCTCCTTGGCTGCTTACGCCGATGCGACAAGGCAGCTGCTAATGAACCGGAAACTTCTTTTGGCACGCTCTCTACAGCACGATCTTGTTCAGCGGATACTCGACGATGCCCTGCGCTCCGGCTTCCTTCAGCCGCGGGATGATGTGACGCACGGTCGGCTCGTCGAGAATCGTGTTGACCGCGAGCCAGGCTTCATCGCTGAGGTGCGACACGGTCGGATTCTTTAAGGCGGGGAGCACAGCGAGCACTGCCGAGAGGTCTTCCTTCCGCACATTCAGCATCAGCCCAACCTGGCCGAGTGCGTTGATCGCCGCGTCGAGGAGCAACTTGAGGTCCTCCATCTTGCGGCGCTTCCACTCGTCTCGCAGCGCCTGCTTATTGGCGATGAGCTGCGTGTTCGATTCGAGCACAGTGTCGATGATGCGCAGGTTGTTCGCGCGCAGGGACGAGCCGGTCTCGGTGACTTCGACGATTGCATCGGCGAGCACAGGTGGCTTCACCTCGGTCGCGCCCCAGCTGAATTCCACCTTCGCCGTGACGCCGTTGCGCGCGAGGTAGCGCTTCGTGGTCTCGACGAGTTCGGTCGCAATGATCTTGCCTTGCAAATCTTGGACCGATCGGAACGTCGAGCCATCAGGCACCGCAAGCACCCAGCGCACTTTCCCGAAGCTTTGCTTCGCGTAGATGAGGTCGCCGATCGGCTCGACATCCGCGGCATTCTCCTCCACCCAATCGCGCCCGGTAAGCCCGACATCCAGAATGCCATCTTCGACGTAGCGCGCCATTTCCTGCGCGCGGATGAGCATGCACTCGATCTCCGAATCATCGACGGCCGGGAAGTATGAGCGGCTGCTCGTGGCGATGTTAAAACCAGCGCGCCGAAACAGATCGATCGTGGCGTTCTCGAGGCTGCCCTTTGGGATGCCGAGCCGCAGCTTCATTTCGCTCCTCCATACACCTGCGCCGGATCGTAAGTGCTCGCTTCCGATTTCACCCACGCCCCATCCTGCAGCTTGCGATAGAAGCAGCTCTCGTAGCCCGCGTGGCACACACCGGGCCCGTGCATCTCCACCTTCAGCAGCACCGTGTCCTCATCGCAATCGAGGAAGATCTCTTTGACGGCTAGACGATGACCGGATGACTCGCCCTTGAGCCAGAGCTTCTGGCGCGAGCGGCTGAAGAAGGTGGCGAAGCCTGTCTCGACCGTGCGCTGGTAGGCCTCTTCGTTCATGAAGCCGAGCATCAGCACGCGCCCGGACTGGTAGTCCTGTACAATGGCGGGCACGACGCCCTGCAGTTTCGCGAAATCGATATTCATAGCTGGAAACAAAAAGCCCGCGGCGAGTGTCGCGCCGCGGGCTTGCTCAAGTGTTCGGGTAAGGGTGAGAGGAAGCGCGGGCGGAATTAATCTGCGTGCTAATGATGGTAGTGCATGGCGTCCCAGCCATGATACGCCTGTGCTCGCGTGACGGTTGTGTCGAACATCATTGATCTGCGGTGCATGCCCACAACGATGGAGTGGACGCGGCGTTGTATTCCGGCACGGGAATCTGCGCGCGGAAGTCGTCGCTGAAGATGCCGTCGACGCGGATGCTGATGGCGAGCTCGCCTGTCGCATCGCCGCCGTGGAACTGGTTCACGCTGTCGAACCACGCACTGTGCGACTCGACATACTGCTTCTCGCCCGTGTTCTCGTTCAGCATATAGAACGGCTTCCGCAGATTCGTCCGGAACCAGATGAACTCGTGGCAAAGATCGTAGCTCACGTGATCGCGGTGCGCGGTCACAGCGCGCCCTTCCGGATCGTACATGATCAGCATTCGCGCGGTGGCTTTGAACGGGAGCGTGCGGATGAACTCCATCAGCTCGGAAAACTCGGTCGCACCTTCGGCGGGCTCCCACGCGTCGGGATTGTCGAGGTCGTAATAGTTGTCTTCGCCCTTTGGCTGCGACAGGTAGACCATCTTCGACCCGGGCTTCACCGCCGCTTTCTCGCCCATGACGAAAGGTCCGGTGTAGAACTGGATGTCCTTCTCCTCCGCGAGGCGCTTCTCGATACGCTCCGTCACATATCCGTCGAGCGACTTCAGCCAGTCGACGTCGATGAATTCGTCGAACGACTTGTAGGACGGATACTTGATCCGCGGATCGACTCCTACCGGGATGCTTGTCGCCATCGTCATGCTACGACTGCCGGCTCTGCAACTTTCTTCGCGGTGCGGGCGCGGCGTTTGGCGCGCGGCTTCGGCGCCGCTTTCGCGATGGCGAAGTCACCTTTCGCGCGCTCGACCTTCTGCCAGGTGTTCGCCGGGATCCGGTGCTCGCCCCAGGTAAACACTGTCGAAGCGTCCGCGGTCGGATCGAACAAGCGAACCGCGAGCAAGCCAGCGTAGCCACCGAACTGTCTCGGATTGATCCACCAGGTCGCGGTCGCGTCCCACAGCTTGACCTCGTTTCCGTCGACCGCCACGGCGCAGCCTTCGTGGTAGATCAAACCTTCGCTGATCCAATGCGGGTTGCATCCGGCCGCGCCCCAACTCTCGCTCCAATGCCGCGTCGACACATCGTTGAACTCGAGAATGAACTGCGCCGCAAAGCTGCGCACGCCGCGCGCGAGGAACAGCTCGTGCGAGAGAGCGCCGAGCGCTCCGCAGTCGAGCGTCTTTTCCCGAACCGCCTGGCACCAGTGCATCGGCCACTTCGAGGGGCCCCACTTGAACAGCTTGCGCAGCCAGCGCGGGCCGGTGAGAGGATGCCCCGCGTTGAGCTGCGAGAAATCCATCCCGGTGATCCACTCGCGCGCAATATCGCAGCACGCCGCGCCGTGATGTGACATGTAAGACGCCGGGAAATTCTCCCAGCGCGCAATCCCCACATCCACATCGCCGCCTGCTGTCTGTTCCAGATCGATCACCATATTTTTATCGCCTTCCGTTGAGCCCCTCAGCCTCACCTTCTCACCGCGGGACAAGGAAGTACCTCGCCGTTTGCTAGAGGACTGGGCCGAGGGCGCGTTCAGCGCCGTGAGGAGATTAGGTTCGGTTGCCATATTTTTATCCCTTCCCGAATACATACGACATGCTCCTGTCGTAACCGCCCGCATCACAAAAAATAAGAACGTCGCCGGGCTGCGTCCCTTCCGGCAGTTCGACGTTGGAAGCGACCTCGTCGTGCTCCATGCAGAGCCGTCCCATCAGCCGCGTATTGCCGCGTTTCACCGGCTGCAGCTCCCCGGTCTTGCTGCAGCGGCGCAGAATGCGATGCGGATAGAAGAAATACATCGGCAACTCGGCAATCGAGCCGTCGACGACTGCTTCGATTGAATCGTCGCTGATCTCCTGGATCTCGAGCACGCGCATCGCGAGCGCCATCGAAGGTTGCGCCATCGCTTTGCCCGGCTCCGAGATGATCTGACGCACGTGCGGCAGCGTCGCGCGCGCGTGTTTCACCGCTGTCGTGAAATCATCCTCGCGCCCTTCATGCCAGTCATCCGGAAACCAGCCACCGCCGATATCGAGCACGTCGATATTGCGCGCAGTCAGTCGTTCGATCGAGCGGCACCAACGCAGCATCGCCTGATACAAGTGCCACCATTGGCCGACACCGATGTGGCTGCTCGCCATATGGAAGTGGATGCCAAACGAGGAATCGCGCGGCAGCAGCGCGATCGAGTCGATCAACGTGCGGAAATCATCCGGCGTCTCGAGTGGAATGCCGAAACGCGACTTGATGCTGGGCGTGCGGAGACGAACGCCGAACACCTTCGACTTCAATTCGCCAGCTTCTGCGGCAGCCGCGACGCGCTTCAGGTCCGCGATCGAGTCGCAGAACACCGCGTGCATGCGCTCCTTCGGCATCAATCCTTCCGGCCACCATTTGCCAGGTCCGTTCAGGATCACCTGCTCGGGCTTGAACCCGATCTGCAACGCCTTCTGCACCTCGAGCAAGCTGATCGCTTCCGCGTAGAACCCGGAGTCGAGCGCGAGCTTGATCAGCCGCTCGTCAGGATTCGTTTTGATGCTGTAGCCGTTGACGATCTCCGTCTCAGGCGTGCTGAGATTTCGCGTGAGCGTCGATGCACGCGTGAAGAGATCGGCCGCTGTCGTATCGAGAAAGAGGAACGACGGCGTCTCCATGCGCGCGTAATCCTGCTGCGAGAGATCGTGCATGAAAGTGTCGGGTATTTTCGCCACGCCGTTCGGCTGCGAGCCGTTCCCGGTCCCGCCGTGATCGGCGTTGCCATTCGGGCTCATCAAGTGCGGATGCAGCTTGTGCAGACGCTCGGCCAGCGCGGGCATACCGGACGGATGCTTCATC
>DATHXZ010000676.1:0-1796 GCA_035459405.1 Chthoniobacterales bacterium | reverse complement strand
ACGCGATGCTTAGAATTACCACAACAAGCACTCGCCATGACCTTCCTGAAGAAAATCCTGCTCGTCGATTATGAACCGCGCGTCACGGCGCTGATCCGCGCCGCGCTCGAGAAGACCGGCAAGTACATCATCAAGGAAGAGCACAACAGCAAGCTCGCCGTCCACGCGGCGCGTTTCTTCCAGCCCGACGTCATCCTCTTCGATTCATTGATGACGCGCCACGATGGCGAAGACGTTGCGCAGCAACTGCACGCCGATCCATCCTTCCAGGAAACGCCGGTCGTCTTCGTGAGCGTTAATACAACGCCGCAGGACGGCGTAATCTCTTCCGGAATCCTGAGCGGCTACAGCTTCCTCGCGAACCCGGTTCGGGTTGAGGATGTTGTGCGCTACGTCGGCGAGCTGTTGAAGCCAGCCCCGAAAGCGAAAGTTCGCGCGGCAGCCTAGCTGCGCTCCCGCCGCTTACCCGATCGCCTGTCGATACGCGGCAGCGTCTTTCAGCTGCTTCGCGTCGTCGGGCGACGCCATCTTGATCGCGAAGATCCAGCCTTCACCGAAAGGATCCGTATTCACCAGCGCGGGATTACTCGAAAGCTGTTCGTTCACTTCGACGATCTCGCCTTTGACCGGCGCGTAGATGTCGCTCGCGGCTTTCACCGACTCCACGACTGCCGTCGCGCCGCGCGCTTCCACCTGGGTCCCAACTTCCGGCAGCTCGACGTAGACAACATCCGTGAGCTCGGCCTGCGCGTGATCGGTGATGCCGACGCGCGCCCGCTCGCCTTCAACGCGGACCCACTCGTGCGACTCAGTGTAGAAAAGATCGTCGGGAACGTTGCTCATGCCTGTTTCTTGTAGAGCGGTTTCTTCTCGATGACAGCAGGAAATTTCTGCCCGCGAATCTCGATCTGCAGCTCGGTCCCGACCTTCGCGTGCTCGGCCGGCAAATACGCCATGCCGATGCCGTAGCCGAGGCTCGGCGAAAGCGTGCCGCTGTTCACTTCACCGAGCTTCTCGTCGTCCCGGAATACCGTGTAATGCGGGCGCGGCGGCGGTCCTTTGCCATTCATACGGAAGGGCGCGAGCCGACGCTTCAGCCCTTCTGCCTTCTGTGTCGCCAACACTTCGCGGCCGGTGAAGTTCGGTTTCGTGAGATCGCAGAAGAACCCAAGGCCCGCTTCGAGCGGCGTGTGCTCCGGGGTGAGATCGTTGCCATTCAGTGGGTAGCACATCTCGAGTCGCAATGTGTCGCGCGCGCCGAGTCCGCACGCCCGGATGCCGAGTGGTTTGCCGAGTTCAAGCACCGTCGTCCAGAACGTCGGCGCGTATTTCGCCGGAAAGAAAACCTCCACGCCATCCTCGCCCGTGTAACCGGTCCGCGCGATCGCGAGCTGCATAATGTTGTACTCGACATCCGCAATCGTGTTCCGCGCCGGCAGCTCGAAATCTTCGCCGAGCATCGCCTTCAACAGCTCGCCGACACGCGGCCCCTGGATTGCGAGCCCCGCGTAATCGTCACTGCGATTCGTGAGCTCGACGTCGGGCAAAATATGCGCCTGCAACCACGCGAAATCCTCATCTGTGCGCGACGCATTCACGACGAGCAGGAATTTTTCCAGCTCGATCCGGTACACGATTAGATCGTCGATGATCCCGCCGTTCTGATTGAGCAGGAACGTGTATTGGCCGCCGCGCACCTCGAGCTTGTCGACGTTGTTCGTGAGCATGCGGTTGAGCCACTCGCGCGCGTTCGGGCCGGACGCGATCAGCTGGCCCATGTGCGAGATATCGAAGAC
>DATHXZ010000675.1:0-1856 GCA_035459405.1 Chthoniobacterales bacterium | reverse complement strand
ATGCGCAAGGCGACGAAGCTTGCCACGCGTTCTTTCGTCCAAGCATCCGCGCGTTCATCGAGCGCAATGCAGCAGGCGCGGCCTACATCTATCTAAACTACGGCGTTCACTGGATGCTGAACGCGCTGGTGAAGGGCCGGGAGAACGGTTTCGTGTTGATCCGTGCGCTCGAGCCAACGCGCGGCATCGAGCTGATGCAGGAACGGCGCGCCGTCAGCGATGTCCGTCAGCTGTGTTCGGGTCCCGGAAAGCTGACCAAAGCGCTTCAGATTACCGATGCTGACGACGAGCGAGACCTTTGTGGCGATCCCTCGCATTGCTTTGTGCAGGTGAGCGATCGACCGCCTGATGTCGTCGCGGATCTTCGCATCGGCATCACCCGCTCCGCTGATCTGCCGTGGCGGTTCACGCTACGCGGCAGCGGGTTCACTAGCCGGCCCGTGAAGCAAAGCACGTAGCAGTTCGGTTGACTACGAAGTCCTGGCGGTCAGCTTAGCCGTCGAATGTCACGGACAAACCAGCGCGTCCTCCTTGGGATGAGCGGCGGCGTCGATTCGAGCGTCGCTGGCTACCTGCTCAAGCAGCAGGGCTACGATCTCGTCGGCGTGACGATGAAGGTCTGGCCGCAGGACTGCATCTCGCGCGCGGAGGACAAATGCTGCGGCCCGCAAGCCGTGGCCGATGCGCGGAACGTCGCGCATTCGTTAGGCATTCCGCATTACGTGGTCGACGAGGCGGACCAGTTCGAGCGGGTCGTGATCGATTACTTTTCGAGCGAATATCAGGCAGGCCGCACGCCGAACCCGTGCGTCATGTGCAACGAGAAGCTGAAGTTCGGCAGCCTGTGGCAAAAAGCGCAGGCGCTCGGCTGCGAGTACATCGCCACCGGGCACTACGCGATCATCGAGCACCATGCCGATCGCGCGGTGTTGCGAAAGGGCGCCGATGCGCGGAAGGACCAGTCGTATTTCCTGTTCAGCTTGCGCCAGCCACAGCTTCGCCGCGCGCTGACGCCGCTCGGCGCAATGTCGAAGCCTGAAATCCGCGAGATCGCACGTTCGTTAGGGCTCAAGGTGGCGGACAAGGTTGACAGCCAGGAGATCTGCTTCGTCCCCGGCAACGACTACAAGGTTTTCCTGCGGTCGCACCTCGGGGAGCGCGAGTTTCACGAGGGCGGCATCTACGATCTCGGGGGCAACTTCCTCGGCCAACACGGCGGCATCGAGCTGTTTACGATCGGGCAGCGCAAGGGGCTGCCGGGCGGTTCGGCGCAGCCGCGGTACGTGGTCGATATCGATCCTGAGACAAATCGCGTGATTGTCGGCAGCGCGGAGGACCTCGTCACCGACGCGTTCGAGATTGACCGGGTGAACTGGTCGAGCCGCAACGTTCCCGATGAACCGCTCAGGGTGACCGTGAAGATTCGCTACAGCCATCCCGGCACGGAAGCGACGCTGTATCCGCTGCCGCAGGATCGCGCGCGAATCGAGCTGCACGAAGCGCAGAAGGCGGTGACGCCCGGCCAGGCTGCGGTGTTTTACGACGGCGATGTCGTGCTCGGCGGTGGGTGGATCTGCCGCCAGAGCGCGTTGGTTCCCGCGTGACGAATGGCTGAGCAAGTGTTGCTCGCGATGAGCACGTTCCCGGACGTGGAGGTGGCGCGTAGCGTCTCGCGGCAGCTCGTCGAGCAGCGGCTCGCAGCCTGCGCGAACATCGGCAGCGCGGTGCAATCGATTTACCACTGGGCGGGGAAAATCGAAGACGGCGCCGAGACGCTCGTCTTCTTCAAGACGACGCGTGATCGCTTTCATGAATTTGCGCGCGTGCTGCAGTCGCTGCACCCGTACGAAGTACCC
>DATHXZ010000674.1:0-1974 GCA_035459405.1 Chthoniobacterales bacterium | reverse complement strand
GCGATCATCGCGCTCGAGGCGCTCTTTGCCGGCCCGATCTCCGGCGCGTCGATGAACCCTGCGCGGTCGCTCGGCCCCGCCGTCGCTTCGTTGAATTTCGGCAGCCTCTGGATCTATCTCACTGCGCCGATCCTCGGAGCGCTGCTGGCGGTGCCGCTCTGCATCTGTGTGCGCGGGCCAGGTTGTTGTACCCCGCCGTTTTCACGCACGTATGTTCCGCCGCAACCCTAACGAGACAACATCATGGCCAAGACAAACGTCCTCTTCATCTGCGTCCACAACAGCGCCCGCAGCCGCATGGCGGAAGGCTTTCTGAACGCACGCTGCGGCGATTTTTTCGCCGCGCAAAGCGCTGGGCTCGAGCGAGGCCGCGGCGTGAACCCGCTTGCGGTCGAGGCGATGAAGGAGATCGGGATCGACATCAGCGGCAAGCCGAGTCAGGAGGTGTTTGACGTCTACAAGTCGGGCCAGCTCTTCGCCTATGTCATCACCGTCTGCAGCGAATCGGAAGGCGCTGCCTGCCCGATCTTCCCCGGCCCCACGAAGCGCCTGCATTGGCCGTTCGCCGATCCATCATCCTTCACCGGCACATGGGAAGAGAAGCTCGAGCAGACGCGCAGAGTGCGCGACGAGATTGCGGCGAAGATCGACGCCTGGTGCGCAAGTGTGCGTCCCCGATAATGCCAAGTCGGGAACAACGTTCCCGGCTACAGCCCGGCCGTGAGCCGCACGAGCAGATACGCAATCAGGGCCGTGACCGGCAGCGTGAGCACCCAAGCCCAGATGATTCGCTCGACGACCCCCCACTTCACTCCGCCAAACCGCTTCACTGCGCCGACGCCCATGATCGCCGTGGAGATGACGTGCGTCGTCGAAAGCGGGATGCCGGCAGAGCTGGCGACCTGAATGATGACCGCCGCTGTCGTCTCGGCCGCGAATCCGTGCACCGGCTGCAGTTTAACCATCTTGTGCCCGAGCGTGCGGATGATTCGCCAGCCGCCGGCCGCCGTGCCGGCCGCCATTGTGATGGCGCAGAGGATGATCACCCATCGAGGCACGGTGAACTCTGGTGTTTGAAGAAAACCGAGCGCGGGCGGCAGGTCGTTGAACGCGCCACCCTGCGTCCCGGCGAAAAGCGCGAGTGTGATGATGCCCATCGTCTTCTGTGCGTCGTTCGTGCCATGGCTGTGCGCCATCCATGCCGCGCTCACGAGCTGAGCCTTGCCGAAGATCGCGTTCACGATGTGCGGTGTGGCGCGCCGGAGAGCGACCAGCAGCACGAACATCAGCAGCCCGCCGATGAGGAAGCCGATCACGGGCGAGGTGAACATCGGAATAACGACTTTCGGAATCAGCCCCGTATCCCACTTCAACACCGACCAGTTGCCGTTAGCGGCCGCGACCGCGGCGCCGCACAGACCGCCGATCAGAGCGTGACTCGAGCTTGACGGCAGACCGAGCCACCACGTGATCAGGTTCCAGACGATCGCGCCGAGCAAGCCACAGAGGATCGTCGTCATCGTGATGACGTTTGGATCGATCATCCCTTTGCCGATCGTGGAGGCGACCGCGGTGCCGGCGAGCGCGCCGGTCAGATTGAAGAATGCGGCAAGGCTGATCGCCTGACGGGGCGTCAGCACTTTGGTCGAAACGACGGTCGCGATGGCGTTCGCCGCATCGTGGAAGCCATTGATGTACTCGAACGCCAGCGCGGCGAGTACCACCAGGATGAAGAGCGTCATACCGGGTCGCGGGGGTGCCGCGTCAGGAGTATTTCAGCACGGTCTGCAGGATGATATTCCCCGCATCACGGCAACGATCGATCACCTTCTCGAGCAGGCTGTAGAGATCGCGCAGGAAGATGATCTGCTTCGCGTCGTACTCGCCGTGATATAAATCCCGCAGCAGCTCGAGTTCGAGTTTGTCGGCGTCGCCTTCGATCGTCTGCAGGCGCGCGTTGCGCTCGCGAGCGGT
>DATHXZ010000673.1:0-8782 GCA_035459405.1 Chthoniobacterales bacterium | reverse complement strand
AGGGGTGTCATCGACGCGCTGCGGTGCCACGGTGAACTCTTTCAGAACTGCCGTTGCGCGACTCAGCAACCGACCATTCGGCCCGCGCGTCACGGTCACGTCTTTGACCACGCCGGTGCCGGGAGCAAACCAGCGGTGCATGAGCGTCGAGATCGGCCACGGCTGATCGCAGTGCAGTCGGAACGTGCGAAAGGTGCCTGCCGGCACAGTGACTTCTTCCTCAGCCGTAATCGTGAACTGCTGAGTCGCGCTGCCAGCGACATGGTCGTCGACCTGCCATGTCGCGCCGATTTTCAACGGGAACGACACGGTAGTCTGCGGCGGCTCGAGGATCGTCGCTCTGCCGTCGGCGCCGGCGCGTTGGTGACAGTGCACGCCGCGTTCATCGACGCTGATGAACTCCGTCTTGATCACCGCGTCATCGACGAGGGTTTCGAGTTTCAGCAGGTCTTTGCTACCGAACTGCGCGGTGCCGTTGATCCGCACGGTGACGCTTGCGGGTTCGCCGCCCTTCGCACTATCGCGAACAACGTATTCCCACGTGGCGCCGTTCTCGGTCGGCAGGATCGTCTCGGCGCGGAGGGCTGCGACGGCCAGCGCCACCGCGGCACACGTAAATCTCGGGAGCGCTTGGATGATGTCGGGAGCTCCTGCCAATGGTGCGAAAATGGAACCGGAGTCTACGGGGCTCGAACCCGCAACCTCCGCCGTGACAGGGCGGCGCTCTAACCAATTGAGCTAAGACTCCTCGCGAAAAGCAACGGAGGGTAGGTCGCACGCGACACGCCTTCAACCTCTTTTTCCCCGTGCTCGCGAGCGTCAGGTTTGCGGAGTTTACCGCGAAAACGTATACTGCAAGCCGGTGCAGGGAATCCTCTGGGGCGACCGATGAACGAGCAACCCGACGACGAGCTGGAGCGCTACGGCGGCGCGGCAGGAGCCGAGGGGCTCAGCGTTCTGCAGGCGTTTGATCGCGCGGTCGCTTTCATTCATCCGCACGATCCGCTCCGGCACGAGTTCCTCGCCTTGCGCGAGGCGATCGCTGATCAGGAGGAGATGATCAGCGATGCGCGACAGATGATCGAAAAGCTGGAGGAGGTCGTGAAAAAGGTGACCTCGCCGGCGAACCGTATCGGCACGTTTCTTGGCAGCCCATCGCGCGACACCGCGCATATCGTTGTCGGTGGCTCGGATTATTACTGCAACGTCGATCCTCGCATCAGCATCTCGAATCTGAAAAAGGGCACCCGCGTCCTGGTGAATGAAGCCTATGTCATCGTCGGTGATCTCGGATTCGAGACCGGCGGACCGGTGACAAAGATCACCGAAATCCTCGGCACGGATCGGCTCCGCGTCGGCGGCGAGCATGGAATGCAGTCGACGATCTTGCAGCGCTCTGCGGACCTCGCGAAATCAACCCTGAAATCGGGCGACGAAGTTCGTGTCGACCGGAGCTACCGCATGGCGCTCGAAGCGCTCTCGCATCCGGAGTCGCGCGACCATTATCTCGACGCCGTCCCCGAGCTGCCGTGGGAGAAAGTCGGCGGACAGGACGAAGCGTTGCAGGCGATCAAAGATGCGATCGAGCTGCCTTTGATTCATGGCGAGCTGTTCCAGAAGTATCAGCACGCCACGCCGAAAGGGTTCCTGCTTTACGGCCCGCCGGGTTGCGGCAAGACGCTGATCGGCAAAGCGACCGCCTACAACCTGACCAGGCAGCTGCGGGAGAAAACCGGCCACGAGATGAAGGAATACTTCATGCATGTGAAGGGGCCGGAGATCCTGAACATGTGGGTCGGCGAGTCAGAGCGCATCGTGCGTGACATCTTCGCCACCGCACGCGAGAAGCGGCGCGAAGGCTTTCTGCCGTTCCTGTTCATCGACGAAGCCGAAAGCATTCTCGGCACGCGTCGCGCCTCGCGGCACTCGAACATTCTCTCCACCCTCGTGCCGATGTTCTGCGCAGAGATGGACGGCATTGATTCGCTGGATGACGTTGTGATTATCCTCGCGTCTAATCGCGCCGACCTGATCGATCCCGCGATTCTTCGGCCCGGCCGCATCGATCGCAAAATCAAAGTCCACCGCCCGAATCGCGAGGGTGCCCGAGAAATTTACCGCATCTACCTGAGCGACGGGCTGCCATATGCGAGGTCAGTGACGGGGGATGCGAGCAGCACCGCGGAGGCTATCGACCGGCTCATCGAGCGGCTGCTCGAGGCGCAGTTCGCCCGCCGCGATGAGAACAAGTTTCTTGAGATCACGCTCCGCAGTGGCCGCAAGGAGATGGTGTATCGCAGCGATCTGCTGAGCGGGGCAATTATCGCCTCGGTCGTCGAACGGGCAAAGGGCAGGGCGATCAAGCGCGCGATCGCTGCTGCCGGTGGCGGAGCGGACGCCACGGTTGCGGATGGCTCCGCGCCCGATGGCATTACGGAGGACGATCTCCAATCAGCGTTCAACGCCGAGTTCTCGGAAAACACCATCTTCCCGCCCGCTGACATCACGGAAGACTGGTTCAAGCTGATCGACTACGATCCAGAAAACGTCGTGAAGATTGCGCCAGCGCGGACCGCCGAGCAGAAGCCGAAGGTGCCGTCGGCTGTAATCTAAGGCGCGTCCGCCGGTCGGTGCCGCAACGAGGTGCAATGCCAGTTCGCTGGCCGCGCGCCTTAAATATCGCAGCGAGATGTCCCTACCCGGCTTAGCTGGTCGCAGCTGACTCCGCGTGGCTCGCGGCGGCTGTGCGATTCTCGACACCGAGCTTCGGGTAAATGCGCTCGAGATGTTTATCGACCGTCTTTGTGCACACTTGCAGGATCGTCGCGATCTCAGCGTTCGATTTCCCTCGCGCCACCCACGATAGGACCTCCGCCTCCCGCGGTGTGAGCGGTCGCCCATGCGCGGGCCGTGCAGGGGTGCGGTGGCTGGTTTTCTCCAGAACCAGGCAGAGCGAATTGCCCTCGCTGTGAAGCAGATGGATGCGGATCCGGGTCGCGCCATCGCGCGCAACAAACGGCATCGCCTGCACGTTTCCCGCAGAGTCGTTTAGCCAGCGCGTGAGGGGATGCGGTAAGCGCCGGACCGGCGCCGTGAGGCCGAAGATTCTCTTCAACCACACCGTCGCTCGATGCGTTGCGAACTGCACGGACCCGTGCGGCGAGACGACAACGATCGCCCGAGCGGCTCCGTGCTGAGCGCTGCGTCGTTTGTAGGCAGAGGATTGTGTGACCATGCGGTTTCACAGGCCTACTACGGGATCAGCGGCGCGAGTTTGTCGAAATATCTTGGTCCGGAATGATCTGCCCGCGCATACGGAATTCTCCGTATTTACGCGTTCAGCCCTGTTCTCCAGAATTTTCACCATGGGTGAGGCACGGGACGACCTGAGAAAGCCGACCTCGCCTACCGCCGCGGCTTCTCGCCTTGGATTGCCGTCGGAGCCGCACCAAAGCAGCCGAACTGGAGGCGCAAATTTCAACGGTTAGGTCCATCCTCGTCCGCCGTCCGATCCGGCGGCGAGGACTGCCTGCTGCGAAGACGAGCTGCACCGCGCGTCAGTTGTTCTGGTCCCGATGAGTGACGACCGCGATGAGCTACTCGTGGCGCTGCTCGCACGTGTTATCAAGACCGAAGCGACGGTGTGCACGCTGGCCAGCTTGTTCCTCGAGCACATGGCAAACCCGACACGCGAGCAGTCGTTTCAAACCATCTCGACCGCCTTCGCGCAGTTCCGCGCGCAGTTGGTTCACAATCAGATGAATTCGCTGCTCGTGCAGTTCCCTGAACTGACGAAGATCCTCAAAGACCACGTGCTGGTTTCCGAGGCGGACCTGAAGGATTTCCTGCGTAATCCGCAGGAGCAAATCTAAACCGCGGCTCGCCACCGCCGGTTCCGTCTCGCGTCCGCCGCGTGCGTTGGCATCGGCGCTTCGACGGGCGCATCGGAGGCGTTATGTTGAGCCGGGATGAAGAGGGTGTTTGGGCTCGAGACGGAATACGGAATCACGATCAACGGCGCCGAGAGTCTGGACGTAGTCGCGGAGTCGATCGAGCTGGTGCGCTCGTATACCGAGCATGGCGCGCTCATGAAGTGGGATTACGCGCTGGAGGATCCGCACCGCGATGCGCGGGGCTTCCGCGCGGCCGAGCTGCTTCAGGACATCGACGAATCGGCTTACTTCGAGATCGACCGCAACCGCCCGCTCAGCTTCGAGGAGATAAAGAGCGATCTCGTGCTATCGAACGGCGCGCGCTTTTACAACGACCACGCGCACCCGGAATATTCGACGCCGGAATGCACGACGCTGCGCGAGATCGTGGCGCAGGATAAAGCCGGCGAGCGAATACTCGCGGAGTGCGCACGGCGCCGGAACGCCAGACTTGCTGCCGACCAGGAGCTGCGGTTGTACAAAAACAACACGGACTTCGTCGGCCATAGCTACGGCTGTCACGACAACTACCTGATGCGCCGTGATGTGCCGTGGGATCGCATTGTGAGCGGAGCATTGCCGTTCCTTGTCACGCGCCAGATTTTCGCGGGCGCCGGGAAACTCGGCGTTGAGGCGGAGAGCGCGCCGAGTCAGCCGGGCGTCTACCAAATCTCACAACGGGCCGACTTTTTTACCGTGCTGGTCAGCATCGATACGATGAATCGCCGCCCAATCGTGAACACGCGCGACGAGCCGCACGCGGACTCATCGCGCTATCGCCGTTTTCACGTGATCATCGGCGACTCGAACATGAGCGAGTGGGCCATCGCGCTGAAGATGGGAACCACCGCGCTTGTCCTTGAGTTGATCGAACGCGGCGAAGCGCCGCAGATCGATCTGGCGCAGCCAATCAGCGCGACAAAAGCAATCAGCCGCGACCAGAACTACGACTGGATCATCGAGCTGCGCGACGGCCGCAAGATCTCGGCGATCGACGTCCAGCGGCTGTATTTGAAAGCGGCGCAACAGATGGAGCACGCGGCCGATAGCGAGACGACGTGGCTGCTGGCTGAATGGGAAAACGTGCTCAACGATCTCGAGCGCGACGTGTCGCTTGCTCGCGACCGTGTCGATTGGGTTGCGAAGAAGTTCCTGCTTTCCGCCTTGCAGGAAGCAGAGGGCCTCTCGTGGAGCGATCCGTGGCTGCAGGCGATCGATCTCGAGTATCACAACATCGATGTCGAGGCCGGCTTGCATGCCGAACTTGTGCGACAAGGCTCGATGCGGCGCTTCGTGCGCGAGGAGGAGATCAAAGCCGCGATCTTTTCGCCGCCGGAGACGACGCGCGCATTTTTCCGCGGCCGCTCAGTCGCCAAGTTCAACGAGCAGATCGCATCCGTGCAATGGGACGAGATCGTGTTCGCCGACGGCGCGCGCTCGCGCCGCGTAGGGTTGCCCGACACGTTCGCGGTTGATCAGCGATTACACGCGCTCAACCAGCTGATTCGCGAGAACCAGTCGTTCGCAGAGTTCATCGAGGCCGCATCGCGCCTTTAGCGGCCGGTATGCGAAGCTACAGTTAGGACCAGGTAATCAGCCGCAGCTCGTGCTCCTGCATCAGATGCGGATGCGTCGGCACCACGCGCACGCTGAATCCATAGGTGCCACTCTCCGAAGCCGGAACCGAGCCGCGATACAAATGATGGCCGTTGCCGCTGTTCTGCTCAGCGCGTTGCAACGGTGTGATGTGCGGGTTGCGCACGCCATCGGTTTCCACCTCGCCGTGATACGCCTCGACCCGCACGTGTTGCGGATCCACTGGGCCGAGATGCAGCTTTGCCGTCACATCGAGTGATTCGCCGACGAGGATGTTGTGGCGGTCGGCGTTGCCGATCTGCACGTCGTAGATTTGCACCTGCGGCCAATCGCGCCGCATTTGCGCCTTCCAGCGACTCAGGCTCGTCGCGGCCTGGCAGTCGTTGCGCGCGAATTCCTGGAACGCCACAGCCGCGGGCGTGTAAAGCCGCTCGGCGTATTCCTTCACCATGCGATGCGTATTGAAGACAGGCGTGACGCTGCGGATCGACTCGCGCATCAGTTGGAGCCAGGCGAGCGGCAGGCGGCCATCCGGCTTGGCGTAGTAGAGCGGCACGATCTGATTCTCGAGCAGCTGATAAAGGCTCGTGATGTCGACTGAGTTTTGGAATTCGACGGTGCCCGCGTCGATCTCCGAACCGATCGCCCATCCGTTCTTGCCGTTGTGGCTCTCGCACCACCAGCCATCGAGCACGCTGAGGTTCAGCCCGCCGTTCGGCGGCAGTTTCATGCCGCTGGTGCCGCTCGCTTCGAGCGGGCGGAGCGGATTGTTCAACCAAAGATCGACGCCCTGCACGAGACGCCGACCGATGTAAGTGTCGTAGTCTTCGACGAAGACGAGGCGGTTCTCGAGGTGCGCTTCGCGGCTGAACCTGTAGACCTGCTGGATCAGCGCTTTCCCGCCCTCGTCGCGCGGATGCGATTTGCCGGCGAAGATGAATTGCACCGGCCGCGACTCGTCGTGCAGCAAGCGCGCGAGCCGTTCCTTGTCGGAGAACAACAACGCGCCGCGCTTGTAGGTGGCGAAACGCCGCGCGAAGCCGATCGTCAGCACCTCCGGGTCGAGCACGTGATTGATGTTGCGGATCGCTTCGGGTGATTCACCGACGCGCTGGGCGCGCCGCCGCATCCGCTCGCGCACGAACTCAATCAAACGGAGTTTCAGCTTCTGGTGCGTCTCCCAGAGCTGCGCGTCCGGGATGTCGATTACGCCGCGCCAAAATTCGGCGTCGGTCAGCCGCTCCTCCCAATCGCCCAGATACTTGCGGTAGAGCGCGGAAAACTCCGGCGCCATCCACGTCTTCGTATGCACGCCGTTCGTGATGCTCGTGATCGGCACCTCCTGCTCGGGCACGCCGGCCCAGACGCCCTTCCACAGCCCGCGGCTCACTTCGCCATGCAGCTTGCTCACGCCGTTCGAGTGCCGGCTCGCGCGCAACGCGAGGATCGTCATGCTGAACGGATCGTCTGCACTCACGCGCGTCTGGCCGAACGTGAAAAGCTCATCGAACGGGATGCCGAGCTGGCCCGCGAAGTTGCTGAAATACCGCCGCATCATGTCGCGCGGGAAAGCGTCGTTACCTGCCGGGACCGGCGTGTGCGTGGTGAAAATGTTTGCCGCCGCGACCACCTGCAGCGCCGAGTAGAAATCCAGCTTCTTCTCCGCGATGAGGACGCGGATCCGCTCGAGGGCGAGGAAGGCCGAGTGCCCCTCGTTCATGTGGAAGACCTCGGCATTGATGCCGAGCGCGCTTAACGCCTTCACGCCGCCGATGCCGAGCATCATCTCCTGCCGCATCCGCATCTCGAGATCTCCGCCGTACAGCTCGGCCGTGATCAGGCGATCCTCAGGCGAGTTCTCCGCTACGTCCGTATCGAGCAGGTAGAGATTGATGCGCCCGACGTGCAGCTCCCAAATCTTCGCCAGCACATCGCGGTCGAGAATCCGAACTGAGACCAGCAGCCGCGCGTTGTTCCGCCGCACCTCGCGAATCGGCAGGTGGTGAAAATTTTGATTAAGGCTGATCGCCTCCTGGACACCGTCCTTGTCGATCTGCTGCTTGAAGTAGCCGTGCCGGTAAAGCAGGCCCATCGCGACGAAATTCAGGTCCAGATCACTCGCTGATTTGCAGTGATCGCCCGCCAGAATTCCGAGGCCGCCGGAGTAATTCGGAATCGACTCGTGGAAACCAAACTCGGCCGAGAAGTACGCGACCGGCGTCTTGATCGCGCTCCCTTTCCCGGTCTTCCCGTAGGTGTCTTTGCGCGCTAGGTAAGCGCGGAACGCATCATGCACTTCCTTCAGCTCGCGCAGGAAATCATCGTCTTTCGCGACCTCCTCCAGCCGCGTCTGACGCGAGAGCTGAAGCATGCGGACGGGGTTGTGATTCGTCCGGTGCCACAGCTCCGGATCGAGATGGCGGAAGAGCCGGCGGGCGGAGGGTTCCCAGGTCCACCAGACGTTGAAAACCATGTCGCGCAGCGGCTCGAGCGCGGGCGGCAGATTCGGGATGACGTTGTAGGTGTGGTACGTCGGCATGTTGATCGGCGCGGTAGGTGGGGTCTAAAGAGGCGGGATTCTGTCAGGAAAACGCGTAGCAGCAAGCGTTCCGTCGTACGCGGGCCACTTGGTGTAGACGCGGGCTACGGCGGCGCCTGCGGTGCGCGGCGAGGCGCGATAACCAGGCCGAGCAGAAAGCCCGTCGCCAAGCCCGAAAGATGCGCGGCCATGCTCACGCGCGGCGTCAGAATGTCGAACACGCACTGCACCACGACGATGATCATGATGTTCCGCAGCGTGCGCCGGTTATGCGGCACGTGCCGGTCGCGCACCAGCGCTCCCGCCCACGCGCCGACGATCCCCATCACCGCCGCCGACGCTCCGACCAGCTGGTCCATCTCCAGCCAGCCGAACCGCCACAGCGTCGCGATCTCCGCGCACGAGCCGACGCCGGAGATCAGATAACACGCGGCGAAGCGGACCGAGCCGAGCGCCGATTCCACCGTCGGCCCGAAGAAGTAGAGTGCGAAGAGATTCACCAGCAGATGCGCCGGGCCGTAGTGCAGAAACAGCGCCGTCAGGAGCCGCGAGTATTCGCCGAGATTCAAGACGGCGTGCGGCTCGAGCGCGCCGAGCCGGTGCAGGGTGAGGAGATTGGTCGATCCGCCCGACGAGATCTGAGCCACGAACATCATCGCGTTCAGCGCGATCACGATCGCCACTACGGCGGTCAAACGCGTGTGCGTGCGCCCGA
>DATHXZ010000672.1:0-4515 GCA_035459405.1 Chthoniobacterales bacterium | reverse complement strand
CGGGCGCCATGCGGAGGTATTCCTCGCCTTCACTGCGGTTGGCGTCGCAGTTCTCGGGCGCCGAGTCTTCCCGCGGCGCGTAATGCGGGAAGCGACTGCCGGTGCGTTGCAACATTTCGTCCCACGACAGCGGCAGGAATTCCGCATTCCGCTGCGGCCGCCACGGGAACGCGTAGATGCGGTAGAACCCGAGCACGTGATCGATGCGGAAGACGTGGAAAATGCGGCGCACGCCGCGCACGCGTTGACGCCACCAATCGAAGTTGTTCGCGCGCATCGCTCCCCAGTTGTAGAGCGGAATACCCCAGTTCTGGCCCCATTTTTGCGTGAACTCGTCGTCCTTGAAGTACGGCTCCGGCGGCGCGCCGCCTGACCACTCGAGCAGGAACTGATCAGGCCGGGCGAACACGTCCGCGCTGTAGTAGCTAACGCCAAACGGGATGTCCCCCATCAACGCGACGCCACGCTCGTCGGCATACGTTTTCGCCGCCATCCACTGCGAGTAGGCGATCCATTGGACGTAACGGAAGAAGAACTCGCGCTCTTCGAACCGCTCACGCACCTGCGTCGGCTGGTCCATCAGCCACGCGCGCGCCGCAGGTATCGAGCGATGTTCCTCGCGCCAGTAGTCGTACGCTTCGGTCCCACCGTTCTCCTCCATCACGGCGCGGAAGAAAACATAATCGTGCAGCCATGCATTCTCCTTTGCGCAGAACGCATCGAAAACAGCGATCGCTTGGTGATCGTTCTCGCGACGCGTGCGATATCGCGCGAATGCCTTCTCGAGCAACGCGCGTTTGAGGCGCCGCACCTCGCCGTATTTCACACTGCCTGAGCGCAGCTTCTTCAGATTGAAGCGGCCGACGACTTCGTTGAAATCCTCCGCAGTAAGATCTTCCGGCGAGCCCGGCGCAAGATGCAGCGTCATCGGCTCGATCGCCATGGCGCTGATCGTGTTGTAAGGGCTGTTATCGCCGCCCGTTTCATTGATCGGAAGCAACTGCACGAGCTTGAATCCAATACCCGCCGCCCAATCAATGAACTGCCTCAAGCCCTCGAGATCACCGATGCCGAGATCAGTCTCGGTGCGAAGCGCAAACAGCGGCGTGAGTACGCCACCGATCCGTTGTTCCGGCGTCAGCTCCATCCGACCGCTCAGCGGCGCTGAATCTGCCAGTCCTCGACGAGCTCCGTCGGGATCTCCTTCAGGAAACGCGACGGACGCTGGAACATGTCGCCGTAGCCGGCGTTCAGACGCATGTGAGGATAGGTGAGGTAAAGTTCATCGCGCGCGCGTGTCACCGCCACATAGAAGAGGCGGCGCTCTTCCTCAATCGCTTCTCGCGTTTCGAGTGAGCGCGTGCTCGGAAACATTCCGTCGGTCAGCCAGATCACGAATACCGTGTGATACTCCAAGCCCTTCGCTTGGTGCACAGAAGAGAGGCTCACAGCCTCCGTGTCGGCGCCCTGATTCGGCGCCGCCTCCGCGTCGACGTTGCTGATCAAGGCCAGCTGGGAGAGGAATTCATCCACGTCTTTGAACTGGCGCGCGAACGAGGCCAGTTGGTTCAGGTCTTCGCGGCGAAGCTCGTAATTTGTGAAGTTTGCTTTTGCATATTCGTCGTAAATCGCCTCGACGACGGAGGTGATCATCTCCGATGGCGGGTTCGGCTTACCCCCGGGCGCGATTTCATCAAGCGTATGCGCGAGCTGCTGCCACGACTTCTTCGACTTCGCGCCGACCTGCATCGGAAGCAATCGGTCGCCCCAAAACGCGCGATTTTCTCCGACGACGTTGTAGCCGGGGACGCTGTCCCCGGCCGATCTAGCGGCATCGTCTAGCGGGCTGCCGGGGATGGCATCGCCGGCTACAGGGGTCGCATCGAGCGACGCTTCCCATGCGCGCCAAAGATTGTCCGCGCTCTTGTTTCCGATGCCGGGGAGAAGCTTGATCATCCGCTTGAACGCGACCTCATCGCGTGGGTTCGCGACGAAGCGGATGAATGCTGCCACGTCCTTGATGTGCGCCTGCTCGAAAAACCGGACGCCGCTCGTGATCTGGTAGGGAATGCCGCGCCGTGAGAGCTCGAGCTGTAGTTCCACCGCGTGATAATGCGCGCGGTAGAGGATCGCGATGTCATCGAGTTCGATGCCTTCGTCGCGCAGCTCGAGGATCCGCTGGGCGACGAACTGCGCCTGCTCGCTCCCATCACTCAGCGCCACGATCGCTGGCTTGAACTCCTTCGTCTCGCGCGTCGGCGCGAGCTCCTTCTCGAACTGCTCGACGTTCGGCGCGATCGCCGCATTCGCGACCTTCAAGATCTCCGGCACGCTGCGGTAGTTCAGCTCGATCTTGAACACCTGCGCGTCCGGATAACGCTCCGGAAACGCGAGGATGTTTTTGAAGTTCGCGCCGCGCCACGAGTAGATCGACTGCGCATCGTCGCCGACCACCATCACATTGCGATGCTCCGCCGCGAGTGTGTCGATGAAGTCGGCCTGGATCTTGTTCGTATCCTGATACTCGTCCACGAGGATGAACTGAAACTTCCGCTGGTAGAAGTCAGCGACCTCGGCGTGCTCCTTCAGCATACGCAGCGTCTTCTCGAGGAGATCGTCGAAATCCATCGAGTTCGTCGCCTTCTTCTTCCGCTCGTAGCGCGCGTGGACATCGCGGATCTGCTCCACTAGCGGCAGGAAATACGGAAACTTCTCCGCCAGCAGCTCCTCAATCGTGCGCTCGGTGTTCACCGTGAAACTGAAGATGTCCGCAAGCACGTCACCCTTCGGAAACCGGATCTCCTTCGGATTGATGCCCGAGCTCGCCACGACCGTGTCGATCAAGTCCTTCTGATCCTCGCGATCGAGAATCGTGAACCCACTCGAGTAGCCGAGCGCGCTGCCATGCCGCCGCAGCATGCGATTGCCGATTGAGTGAAACGTCCCGCCCCAGAGCCCACTCGCATCAACCGGCAGCAAATTCGCCACGCGATCGAGCATCTGCCGGGCCGCCTTATTCGTGAACGTCAGCAGCAGGATGTTGCGTGGATCGACGCCGTTCTCGAGCAGGTAAGCGACGCGATAGGTAAGCGTCCTCGTCTTCCCGCTACCCGCGCCGGCGATCACCAGGATCGGCCCCGGCGGCGCCGTCACGGCCGCGTGTTGCTGCTCATTCAGCTCGCCTGCATAATCGATGTGAATGCCCGCGGCAGAAGGCGCGCGCTGAAGGATGTATTGGCGGGACATCGCTCAGCTCCAGGGATCCAGAATCGGCACGTCGAGTCCTTCGACGTTGCGAACGTTGCGCGTGACCCACGTGAGGCGGTGCACGACCGCCGTTGCTGCGAGCAGGCCATCCTGGGGCGGCAGAGAACGAAGCGCGCTGAGTCTGCCCCACTCTTCAGCAACTTCGAGCGTCACCGGGAGAATGCGGTCACTATATAGCTGCGTCAGCCGGCCGATCCACTTCTCCATCGCGTCCGCCGTGTCAGGATCGGTGCGTCGCTTCAGACTGGCGCCGCGCGTGAGTTCGCCCACGACCAGTACGCTCAGGAAATCGCGGTTCGGCGGAATGCTTGCCGCCCATGCATCGACGTTTCGATTGCAGCGCTCCTTTTTGCGCAGCTCGGAGACGACGTTCGTATCGAGCAGGAACCCGTTCACAAGTCCACTTCGCGTTGGCGGCGCTTGCGTCTATCAAAGATGCGATCGTCATCCACGTCGGGCATGGTCCGCAGGAACTCCAGCAGCGGCATTTCCGGTACGTCGCCGACGAGGGAGCGGCGCAGAATGCGGCGCGCTTCTTCCTCCGCTGACACGCCTTCTTTGGCAGCCTTGGCGCGCAGCTTGCGGATGATGGTCTCATCCAGCTGGCGAATCAGGATCTGGGGCATGACAGGATGATAGCAATGCTATCATCTCCGCACAAGCTTGTGTGATGCCTCGACATTCCCATCACGATCAGCGGCAAGCATGTGCGTTCGAATGCCGTTGAACACCAGCACTGCGCTTCTAAGATAAGCGACAGATGACCGGCACCATTGCTAACTGCGGCGACACGCGCGCAGGTTGAACCCGATGCGAGTGTTGGCCATCGATGCGTCGCTTCGTTGCAGTGGTGTCGCCATCGTGGAGGCCGCGGGTGGCAAGCAACGCGCGCTCTATTTCGGTCTGATCCAGAACGCAGCGGCGATGCGGCCGTCGTCGTGCCTCGTCGCGATTCGCGAGCGACTGCAGGATTTGATTGCGGAACATCAGCCGGATTGTTGCGCGCTAGAGGCAGTCATTTACGTGCAGAGCCACAAGACCGCGATCTCGTTAGGCGCGGCGCGCGGCGCCGCCATTCTCGCCGCGGCGGAGCAGGGGCTGCCCATTTACGAATACGCGCCCACGCGCATCAAACAGGCGACAGTTGGGCGAGGGGGCGCCGACAAGAGCCAGGTGGCGTTCATGGTGCGCGCGATGCTTGGTTTAACCGAAACGCCGCCGTCGGACGCGGCTGATGCGCTCGCGATT
>DATHXZ010000671.1:0-2296 GCA_035459405.1 Chthoniobacterales bacterium | reverse complement strand
TTCATCCGCGTCAAACCGGCGATGACCCACATCGCGAACAATGGCAACGACGCCCAGAACGCGTAGCGCGGCTCCGCGATAAGGCACCTTCCGCCCGGCCGCAGGATGCGATGCATCTCAGCGACTGCGCGGGGCGGATCGGGCAGCACCGTGAAGAGACGCGCGGCGATCACGACATCGACGGATTCGTCGGCGTGCGTCAAATCAAGCACGTCGTCCGTCGCAAACCGGCAGTTCAGCAGGCCGAACTTGCGCGCCTTCGTCCTGGCGCAATCAAGCTGCCGCGCAGATTGGTCGACGCCTAGGACAGTCATCTCTGGGAACCGAGCCGCCAAGCCGCAGGAGTAAAAGCCAGGCCCGCAGCCGAGCTCGACGGCACGCGTTCCGCTCTTCGGCTGTCCGTTTGGCCAAAGCGCCGAGATGATCCGGTCGGTGTCGTCCCGGAAAACGCGCTCCCGGAAGAAGGCGTAGAGCCAGGCATGATGCTCGAACAGACTTTCGTCGGCCTGACCTGCTGGCGCGCGAAGATCGATCGGGCCGGTTTGCAGCGATTCCGCAGATGAGACGTGCGCACTCCGCTCGATGACTGCTGCGCTGCCCGTCGCGAATTCGGGTTCTGCTTGGGCGACGGGCGGAGGCATCGGCTTAAATCAGACGTGCGCAGCGACAGGAGCGGGAGTTTTTCACAACGTCTTCTGTTATTTAAATCATAGCCGGACAGCTCTTCATAGTCATAACGATGCGAATAAGGCCGACAAATGAAGGTATGTAGCTGCTGGATTCAGGCGCAGGGCCGCTGTTGATAACTTTGGCGGGCGGAACTGACAAACATCGCCCGGAGTAGAACAGACGCATTCTGTTGGGTGTTATTCGAAGTTGTTGGCTTCTTGTTGCGGGATGCTTTAACACGAGCGGCATGTGCGTCCGGAGCTTGCTGGTTGCCGGTTTATTCGGCTTTGCGGCAGCGGCGGTTGCCTCTGAAAACGCCGGCGAGCCGAGCCTGGCGCGTATTCAACAGATTCTTGTCGGCAAAAAGCTCGTCGACCTGACGCACGCGTTCGAACCGGGTGTGCCGCACTGGCCGGGCTTCCCGGATGAAAAGCGCGAGACGATCTACTGGTATCAGAAGGGGCGCGGCTCGAGGGGCGCCGGGTTCTTCGCGGAGGTTTACACGCACGTCGGTCAATGGGGGACGCACGTGGATCCGCCGGCGCACTTCGTGAAGGGGCTGCGCACCGTCGACCAAATCGAGTTGAAGGAGATGATCCTGCCGCTCGTCGTGATCGACGTGCATGAAGAGGCGGCGAAGAATCCTGATTACACGCTCACACTCGAGCGGGTGAAGAAATGGGAAGCGGACCACGGCCAGATTCCCGCCGGTGCGTTTGTCGCGATGCGGACTGATTGGTCGAAGCGCTGGCCGGACGGCGCAGCGATGGCGAACAAGGATGCGCAGGGTGTGTCGCATTATCCCGGCTGGAGCAAGGAGGCGCTCAGGTATCTTTACGAGGAGCGCAAGATCACCGCGAGTGGACACGAGCCGACCGATACAGATCCGGGCGTCGCTACATCGAAGAACGACTACTCGCTCGAGACGTACGTGCTCAGCACGAATCACTACCAGATCGAGCTACTCGCAAATCTCGATCAGGTGCCGGAGTCAGGCGCGATCGTGATCGTGAGCTTCCCGAAGCCGAAGGCTGGCTCCGGATTTCCGGCGCGAGTCTTCGCAATCGTGCCGAATTGACGGCGGTTGGAGCTGTTGCGGACAGCGTCCGCGGCTACAAGACGGCGCTGTCGTTTGGCTGGGTTTCAAAGGGTAAACGCAACCAATCCCCGCGAGCCGTTGTAGCCGAGGACGCTGTCCTCGGCTGGTGTTGCGCGGGGAACGGCTCATTCAGCGTCGACAAACCGCGACGTCCGTTCAGGATGCAGCGATGAACTTTAAAGAGAAACCGAGCATGCTCGTGCTCGCCATTTATCTGATCCTCGTCGGCCTTGTTGGTGTGACCGGGACGAGCCTTGGCGCAGCTGGTTTGGTGTTGCCGATCCTCGCGCTGGTGACCGGAGCGATGATCCTCCTCGGCCGCTAACGCGCGAGTTTCTGCCAAACAGCATCGCGACATGAATGACCAGCAGTCACGCTCCGACGCGATCGGCGCGTTCATCGGGCGTTCGCGCTACGTCGTCATCATCGCGGTCATAGCGGTGGTGCTGCTCTCCGTCTCGCTGTTTCTGCTCGGCACCGTCAGCGCCGTGCAATCAGTTGTGCGGGCGTGGCGTGACCTGATCGTGC
>DATHXZ010000670.1:0-3937 GCA_035459405.1 Chthoniobacterales bacterium | reverse complement strand
GCGTTCAATCTCCCGCTGCCGCAACTCGCTGCAGTGGTCGAGCGCTGCGCGATGTTCATCGGCCATGACAGCGGCATCTCGCATATAGCGGCCGCAGCCGGCAGGCGGTGCGTGTTGCTGTTCGGGCCAACGGACCCAAAGGTGTGGGCGCCGGCAAACGCGGGCGTAGACGTCGTGCGAGCTGCGAGCGGAAAACTGAACGACATCAGCATCGAGCAGGTGCTCGATGCGATCAGGCGAGCCGCCAACTAGGAACTGATGCGCATCGGCATCAGCACGTACAGGAATGGCGTCTGGATCTTCAGCACGCCGGGGCTCATCTCGTCGATGAGATCGAGGAAAACCTCGTCTTCACTGAGGTTGCGCAGCGGCGCCATGAAGAACTCGGGATTGAACGCGATCGAGAAGTCGCGCCCCTTGTAAGCGACCGGGAGCGATTCCTTCGCTTCGCCGACCTCCGGCGTGTTCGCGGTGATGTCGATGTTGTTCTTGCTGAAGTTCAGCTTGATGGAATTCGACTTGTCGCTCGCGAGCAGCGACACGCGGCGGAGCGAATTCAGGAACGTTTCGCGCTCGAGCGTCACGCGTTCCTTCGTTTCGGACGGAATGACCTGCCGGTAGTTCGGGTAATTGCCCTCGATCAGCTTCGAGACGAGCAGCGTGTTGTTGAGATCGAACGCGATCTGGCCGCTGCCGAAGCTCACCTTCACGTCGCCTTCTTCCGTGAGCAGGCGCTGCAACTCGGTGACCGCTTTCGTCGGCACGATGATGTCCGACTCGTGGCTGCGCGGAAATTCCAGATCGATATCCAACATCGCGAGCCGGCGACCGTCTGTCGCGACAAGCGTGAGCTTGTTGTCTTTGAGGCTGAACAGCACACCGTTCAGCACATAGCGCGTCTCATCGGTCGAGATGGCGTAGGACGTCTTGCGCAGACCGTCACGCAGTGCCTTCTGCGGGATCGTCACGTTCTTGGCGCCTTCAAATTTCGGGAGCGGCGGGAACTCTTCTTCAGGCAATCCGAGGATCTTGAAAAAGCTCTGGCCGCTGCGGATCGAGGCAGCGTTTTTGCCGTCGACTTCGATCTGGATTTCGGTCGACGGCAGCTCGCGAATAATCGTGAAAAGGCGCCGCGCCGGCAGCGTTGTCGCACCTTCACGGTCGACGTTCGCCTCGAAGCTCCCGCGCACGCCCACGTCGAGGTCAGTAGTCGTTAGGTGAACTTCGTTGCCGCTCGCCTGCAGCAGGACGTTGGAGAGAATCGGAAGCGTTGTGCGGGTGCTGACGACGTTCTGCACCTGCTGCAAACCTTCGAGCAATTTCTCTTTCGTGACGCTGAATTTCATGAGTGACCGGACGGTCGAAGCTAAGATGTAAGCGTTTGGTTTTTGTTCGGCAACCGCAATCTCCCTCGGCGGCGAGGCCCGGATCAATACTGCCGGAGGGACGTGCTTCCGCACCTCCGGGACATGCAGAAGCATGTCCCTCCGGAGATCAGCGCTGCAGTGAGCTGTCGATGAACGAGATCGTCTGGCGGATGTTGTCCTGCTCGTGCATGCGTTTTTTCACGAGCTTGCACGCATGCAGGACGGTGCCGTGATCGCGTCCGCCGAATGCGTCGCCTATCTCGTTCAGCGATGCTTTCGTGAGCTCGCGCGCGAGATACATCGCGATCTGCCGCGGGAACGCGATGTTTGCCGGACGGCGCTTGCTCGTCATGTCGGCGAGGCGCACATCGAAGTGCTCGGCAACTTTGCGTTGAATCTGCTCGATCGTGACGGCGTGGCGAGCTTCCTCGTTGAGGATGTCTTTGAGCAGATGCTCGACGACATCGCTGGTTAGTTCTTTGCCGCTGAGCGACGCGAAGGAGGCGACGCGCATCAACGCGCCTTCGAGTCGGCGGACGTTCGTGCGGATGCGGTTCGCGAGGAAGTCGAAAATCTCGTCGCGGAGCTTGATCTGGAGCGAGCGCGCTTTCTTGCGCAGAATGGCGGTGCGCGTCTCGACGTCGGGCGGCTGCAGCTCGGCGGTCAGGCCCCACTCAAAACGCGAAACGAGCCGATGCTCGAGATTCGCAATCTCGGATGCCGGCCGATCGCTCGAGAGGACGATCTGCTTATGTCCGTCGAAGAGCGTGTTGAACGTGTGGAAGAATTCTTCCTGCGAACGCTCTTTGCCGCCGAGGAACTGAATGTCGTCGATGAGCAGCAGGTCCGCCTGGCGATACCGCTTCCGGAATTTCACCAGCGTGCTGTGCTGGATGGCGTCGATGAACTCGTTGATGAAGATCTCGCTGGAGAGATACATCACTTTTGCGTTCTTCTTTTTCGACCAGACGTACTGACCGATAGCCTGCATGAGGTGCGTCTTGCCCAGCCCGACGCCGCCGTAGATAAACAGCGGGTTGTAGGTGCGCGCGGGCGATTGCGCAACTGCGAGACTCGCCGCATGCGCGATCTCGTTGTTCGGACCAACGACGAATGACTCGAATGTGTTGCGCGGATTCAGCCCCAGCGGACCCGTCGGATTCTTCGGGTCGACTGCCGGTTCGGGAGCGCTTTCGCCGCCGACTTCAGCGGTGTCCGATGTCGGCTCCGGCGTGACCGTCGACCCGTCACTCGGCATCGTAAATTTTATCGCGCGGGGCGTGCCGAGCGCTACCTCGACGGCGTTCTGCAGAGCGGTGATGTGATTACTCTCGATCCAGAACTGGTAAATGTTGTTCGGAACCAGAAATGTCAGGGCCTCGTCGCCTGCATTCACGAGCCGAACGGCAGAGAACCAGCGCTTGTAAGTATCCGCGCTGACCTGCGGTTTGAGGGCTGTCGACACCTTCTGCCATATCTCGGCGCAGTTCTCGTCCATACCTGACTTGTTAACAGCGTTAAACACCTCGCGATGCGAGGCGGAAAAAGGAGATGTTTGGGGGAAATTCGACGCCTCGCGCAGGCGGTTGCGGCTGACGAGTGGCGGCGCATCGAGCTACGCGGCCCGAAATCTCGCCAAAATACGAGGGAAAAACGTGCGTAAGCGCTTCTGCTGCGGCGATCAGCGACGGACGAGCGGCAAGCGGTTTAGGAACTCTGTTCCTCGCGGCGGGTGTTATAATCATTCTAGGTTCTTCAATCGCTGCCAAGCTGTTCACACTTTATTCACACCCACTGTTTTCCCTCTCTGCCAGCGGCTTGAGATTAGAAACGGCGAAAACGACGGACAAGGAAATTTCGGAAGTTTATTTCGCTTCGACTTCCAAAAAATTCTTGACCCTAGTTTTGAACCGGCAGGTCGTCGGAACGTCTAAGGTGAGCGCGTTTGTGCGAGGTTGACCGGCTACTTTCAGTCGCGAAACTTCGTGGCTAAAGCAGCCGCGCGACGCTCGCCGGCACGTCTGAAATGCATCGAGGAATCGCACCCGCCATCCCTGTTTTTGTGCTGCTTCTGGCGGTGCTTTCGACGGGCGCGACGCGCGCATTTGGTGCGGAGGATATTCCGCCGCCGTTCGGGTTCCGGTGGAATGATCCGTCAGGAAAAGTCGAGCAGGTGCTCACTGCAGCGAAGGCGAAGATCATCACGCGCGAGCAGAAGGATAAGCAGCGGGAAGTCTGGACAGTCGAAGGGCTCGTCCAGCCGGGCCTGAAGCGCACGCTTTTCGAGTTTAAGGAGGGCTTCCTGGTAGAGGTCGAGCTCCAGTACGAGTACGACAAGTGGACGATCGAGAACTACAACAACCGCATGGGCGAAATCCGCCGGTATTTCGATGCAAAGTTCGGGACGGGGAAACTGGTGTCACGCACACGTGATACCGACACGGATGTGATTCAGACGCTCGTCGGCTACCAATGGATGGTCGGAGGGACGATGCTCGAGCTGTTCTACTTTTCGGCGCAGCGGGATCAGCTGGTCTATCGGACGATCACCGTCACGTACAAGGCGATGT
>DATHXZ010000669.1:0-6205 GCA_035459405.1 Chthoniobacterales bacterium | reverse complement strand
CTGGCCGACTTGCGCGACCTGCTCGACCGCGGCGCGGTGGAACTCGGCTCACCGGCGGTGCTCCATAAGTTTGTCGCACCGTTCGCGATGGAAGTGGGCGAACGCTGGCGGCGCGGCGAACTCAACGTCGCGCATGAGCATTTTGCGACGAGCACAATCACCGTCTTCCTCGCGGGCTTCGCCCGGCCGTATCCGCCGGGTAACTCAGCGCACCACCTCGTGCTGGCCACACCGACTGGTCAGCTTCACGAGCTCGGCGCGATCATTGCCGCTGCTGCCGCGCAAAGCCACGGCTGGCGTGCAACGTATCTCGGCTCATCGCTGCCCATTGAGGAGCTCGTCGGAGCCGCGACGCAGCTGAAAGCGCGCGCGATCGGCGTCAGCATCGTCTTTCCGCCCGATGACATGTTGCTCAGGCAGGATCTCCTGCGTCTGCCGAAGTTGCTGCCGCCAGATTGCGCGATCATCGTTGGTGGTCGCTCGGTTCAGACCTATTCCGAGACGTTGCAGCAGATCAATGCGATCCAGGTCGGCTCACTCGAGGGGCTGTATCCCGTGCTCGATGCGCTTCAGCAGACGCAACGAGCGGCGGCCGCGCAGCGCGCGAAATGACCCTTGCGCTTCGGCGCTCTTTTCAGAGGGTGCACGTCACGTATGGCATTGAGCATCGAGAGCCTGCACATCGGGATGAAAGTGTTGCACCCGCGGTATGGAGTAGGGGTTGTGCGCGGGCTCACGGCGCAGACTGCGGATATTAACTTCGACGATGCGCTCCGCACGATCGCGCCCGGGTCGAGCGATCTCACATCGGCTGAAGCAACGGCCACGCTAACCGAGCTTCAGCTCCCTCTTGAGATTCTGATCCGCAACACCGCGCATAGCGTGGTCGAAGCGCTCGGGCTGGAGAGAGACGAGACAATCGTGGAAGGCCTCGCGAATCGCTGGCAGCGCGGCACGCTCATTATGCAATCAGCCGACACGTCGTTGCAGCCGAAAGAGGTGCCGCTTGAGACTTTTTTTCACAAGATTGTGATGATTCGGAACAACCTCCGCGTGCTCGAGCAGAAGGTGAACGCGAGCGACAAGCTGAGCGACGCCGACAAGTTCGACATGCAGCAATACATCACGCGTTGCTACGGCTCGCTCACGACGTTCAACGTGCTTTTCAAGAACAGGGACGACCAGTTCCGCACCGGCTGACGACGAGCCGGAGAGCCGCGCCCGCTTTCGGTGATCGAAAGGTACTGCCGGTATAAGCAACCTTGGAAAGCTGTCGTGCTGGTAGCTGCACCTGAGAAAGCATGCTTAGCTGCGGAATGCGTTACTTCGTCTCCACTGCTCTGGGAGCGGCCGTCGCCGTCCTGCTACTACCGTTAACGGGAGAGGCGCAGGAGCCTTCACCGGAAGCTCTCGCTCAGGAGCAGCTTGCGGCTGTGAATCGCGGCGACTGGACTGCGTACGCCGCGCGGATGCATCCGAAATCGCTCGCCCGCTTGCAAACAATGATGATGCCGATCGTGGAGTTGGCTGCGTCGAAGGATCCTCGCGCCGGCGAGCAGATGCGAGGTATTCTGTTCGGCGGCCGTTCCGCTGCCGATCTGAAGGCGATGACGCCTAACGAGTTCTTCGAGATTTTCATGTCTTCGATCAGTAAGTTTCCGGGAATGGCCGACGCCCTGCAGAACGCGCGGCGAAGTGCTCGGGCAAGTGAAGGAAGGTGACAATGTGGTTCATGTCGTCACCCGTACTTCGACCAGCATGCCAGGTGTCCCGAGTTACTCGAAGATGGAAGTGATGTCGTTCGAGCGGGACGGGGATCAATGGAAAGGGCTTCTCGGAGGAGACATGGAATTGCAGCTGGGCCAGCTGATGCAACAGGTGGCGGCGAGCACGTCCGAGCCCCAGTCGAGCCCGACGGCGTCGAAGAGCCCAGCGAAGTCAAAGCCGCGCAAGTGACGCGCAAGCTGCGTCGCTACGCGATTACCACGGTCTTCGCGTTCACGAATTCGCGGATGCCTTCCGCGCCGAGCTCGCGCCCGAAACCGGATCGTTTCACGCCGCCGAATGGGAGTCGCGGATCGGAGGCCACCATGCCGTTGATGAACACCATTCCGCTCTCGATCTCCGAGGCGAATAACTCCTGCTCAGCCGGATCGTTTGTCCATGCCGTTGCGCCGAGGCCGAAAGGCGTGTCGTTTGCGACCGCGATCGCCTCCGACGCATCGCGGACACGAAAGATCGCGGCTACGGGGCCGAAGATTTCCTCGCGCGCTGCCGGTGAGTTTTGCGGCACATCAGCCAGCACCGTCGGTTCATAGAAGGAGCCCGGTAGGTCGACACGTTTGCCGCCGGTCAGCAATCTTGCACCAGCCGAGACTGTCGCGTGCACCTGCGCGTGGACGCTGCGCAGGATTTGCTCGTTAGCGAGCGGCCCGATCTCCGTTTCGGGATCGAGCGGGTCGCCGATCTTCAGCGCACGCATTTGTGCGACGAACTCAGCCACGAAGGCCTCGGACGTCGCGTCGGTAGTAATGAACCGTTTCGCCGCGATGCACGATTGACCGGTATTGATTGTGCGCGACTTCACCGCCGCGGCGACTGCGGCATCGAAGTTGGCTGTCGGCATGACGATGAACGGATCGCTTCCGCCGAGCTCGAGCACCGCCTTTTTGATTTGCCGGGCGGCCGCGCTCGCGACTTCCGCGCCGGCTCGCTCGCTGCCGGTTAATGTCACCGCCTTCACTCGCGGATCATCGATGACGTGCTTCGTCTGCTCCGTTTCGATCAGCAGCGTCTGGAAAACGCCTTCACCGAAACCCGCGCGCCGGAACACATCTTCGATCGCGAGTGCGCACTGCGGCACGTTCGCAGCGTGTTTCAGCAGGCCGACATTGCCGGCCATCAACGCCGGTGCGGCGAAGCGGAACACCTGCCAAAGGGGAAAGTTCCACGGCATGATCGCGAGAATCGCTCCAAGCGGTTGGTAGCGAATAAAGCTGCGCGTCGCGTCGCTCTCGAGCGGCTGATCAGCCAGAAACGACTTCGCGTGATCAGCGTAGAAGCGGCACGCGCGCGCACATTTCGTGACTTCCTCGACCGACGCGCGCAGAAGCTTGCCCATCTCGAGCGTGATCGTCCGCGCGAGCGAATCTTTTTCGCCCTCGAGAATGTCGGCGGCGGCGTGCATCCGTTCCGCGCGTTCCCGGAACGAAGCGCGTCGATGCTGCTGAAATGCGCTCTCTGCGCGCGCCAATTTGCGCTCGATCTCGTCGGGCGAGAGGACATCGAACGTCTGTAGCGTCTCGCCCGTCGCGGGATTGTTCGATGCGATCATGCGTGATTGTAGGCCGGGCGCTTCCCCTGGCCAGATTCTGAAACTGGGCAAGCGAAGCGCTTGCCCTACAACGGCCGTTCCAGTAACTACGATCGCTACAAGCGCAGACCTTTCGGAATCAAAACGCGGTCGAGCAGATCGAACGACCACTGCACCGCGAGTGCGAGCAGCGCAGCCGGGATCGCCCCCTGCAAAATCGTGGCGTGATCGTTCAGGTTCAGTCCGCTGATGATCGGCTCGCCTAATCCTCCTGCGCCGATCAGCGCCGCCAGCGTCGCGGTTCCGATGTTGATGACCGCGCTCGTCTTGATGCCGGCGAGAATGCTGCGCGACGCGAGTGGCAGCTCAATCTTGAGCAGGCGTGCGCGTGGCGTGAGGCCGATCGCGACTGCTGCTTCGCGGATGGGCTGCGTGATATCCTGCAATCCGGTGGCGGTGTTCCGAATGATTGGCAAGAGGCCGTAGAGAAACAGCGCAGCGATTGCGGTCCGGGCGGAGATGCCGAAGAACGGCAGCGGCACGAGCAGCGCGAGCAGGGCGAGCGAGGGGATTGTCTGCATTACACCGGCAACTGGGAGGATTGCGTGGCCAATCGCGCCTCCGCGGCTTGCGACGATGCCGAGCGGCACACCGACCATTGCCGCGAGCAGCAACGAAACGCCGGCCAGCTGGAGGTGGCGCGATATCCAGCGCGTGAGCTTGTGCGTGAGTGTTTCCGACCGGGCACGGGCCGTATTTTCGCCGTCGCGGCTGAAGTAGAGGTCAGCTGCGCGCGCGTAATCCCGGCTTCGCTCAGCCTCCGCGTTGAGGCGGATCATTCGTGTTTCGTCGAGGGTTCGCGCGAGCTTCTGCAATGCCGCGACCGCACGCTGATCGACATCCAGCTGGTAGAGAAACACCGCTTTGTATTGCGGAAAAATCCCAGGTCGTCTTCCAATGCGACGAGGTCGTTCTCCGCAATTTTCGCGTCCGTCGAGTATGCGTCTTTCACATCGATCGCGCCGCTGCTGAGTGCCGCGTAACCCAGCCCGTGATCGATTCCGCGAAGTTCCGGTACTGCGAGCCCGTAGCGGCCAGCAAGCGGAGCCCAGCCGTCCTGCCGATTCAGGAACTCGTGCGTGAGGCCGAACTTCAGCTGCGGATGCACGCGCAAATCGCTAATCGTTCGGATACCGAGTCGTTCCGCCGCTTCACGCCGCATGACCAGCGCATAGGTGTTATTGAAGCCGAGCTCGTCAGAGATGCCGACGCCGCTCTTTGCCAGCGCGGCGCGAAGGGTGTCGAGCGACGTGAGCTCCGGATTCTTCAGGATCTCCTCTGCAATCGTGCCGGTGTATTCCGGATAGGCAGCGATCTGTCCCGTCCGCAGCGCTTCCCAAAGAATGATCGTGCCGCCCATGCCCTGACGGTGCTCGGCGGAGACGCCGGCGTTTTCGAGCGCGCGCTTCGCGATCTCTCCGAGAACGTACGATTCCGTGAATCTCTTCGAGCCGATCGTCACCGGCTCAGCGCCAGCAATTGAAACGGCCGCGAGGAAGAGAAGTGCGAACAAGAGTTTCATGTCAGCACCAGACTGCGCTGCGCGTTCAAAAACTCGGTCACGAACACATCTGCCGGTCGATCGCGCAGATCGGCGATCGTGCCCTGCTGCACAATCCGGCCTTCGTTCATCAGAACGATCGTGTCGCCGAGGTACGCCGCTTCCGCCAGATCATGTGTCACCATGATCGCGGTTGTTCGCAGCCGTTGGAAGATGAGCTTGAGATCCTTCTGCAATGCAGTGCGCACCACGGGATCGAGCGCGCCGAGTGGCTCATCGAGCAACAGCAGTTCCGGGCGAAGCGCGAGCGCCCGCATCAATCCGACGCGCTGGCGTTGACCACCGGAAAGCTCCACGGGGTAGCGATCCAATGCCTCGAGTGGAAAGCGCGTCAGGGCGCATAGTTCGTCGACGCGCTGGCCGCATTCTACCGCAGGCAGGCGGAGTTGCCGCGCCATCAGCAGCACGTTGTCGCGCGCAGTCAGGTGCGGGAACAGCCCACCATCCTGAATCACATATCCGATGCGGCGCCGCAGCTGGACGACATTCTCCGGCGCTACCACCGAATTGCCGAACTGAACGGTGCCGCTGTCCGGCTTCAGCAAGCCGATGATGAGGCGCAGCAGCGTTGATTTTCCGCAACCGCTTGGGCCGATCAGCACGGTGGTCTCCGCCTCAGGGAACGACAGATCGAGCGGATGGACGGCTGTAGTCGCGCCGAAGATTTTCCGCACGCCGACCAGTTGAACCAAGGCGCTCACCGCCGGCTAGTGCACTGTATCAGACTCAACTGGACGCGCGGAAGCGCGTCCCTCCGGAAGGACATGCTTCTGCATGTCCAAATCAACAGAGGCGCGTCACGTATCATATCGATACTTGGCGTTACAGTGCACTAGTCTGGCACGGTGAAGTGAAAAACCGCAAACCACTGCTGTGCATCGGTCCAGGTGCGCGCGAGCTTGAAGCCCGCCGATTCGGCAAGCGAGACGAATCCGTCGCGTGTGTGTTTGTAGGAAAACTCAGTGATGACTTTCTCGCCCGCCACGAATCGAAATTCACGGCCACCGAGCTGCACCGTCTGGTCGGATTCGCTCACGAGATGCATTTCGATGCGGCCCTGCTCTTCGTTGTAGACCGCGCGGTGACGCCAGTGCGAGAGATCGAAGTTCGCGCCCAGCTCGCGATTGGCGCGGACAAGCAGGTTGAGGTTGAACTCAGCCGTCACTCCTGCCATGTCGTTGTAGGCGGCTTCGAGAATCTCGCGCGGCTTACGCAGATCGACGCCGATGATCAAGCCGCCACTCGCGCCGCACAGCCGCTGCACACGCAGG